>JAWVDZ010000224.1:0-3361 GCA_033856955.1 Gaiellales bacterium | reverse complement strand
CCTTCGCGGGTTCTGGCGGCGGCGGGCGTCGCGGCGTTGGTGCTGATAGCCGTGCTCGCCTTCGTACTCACGTCAGGTGGATCGGACACGGCGGGAGGCGGATCCTCGAACGGTTCCAGCGGAGGTGGCGGATCCGGCGGTAAGCCGACCGCCGTCCCAGACACGCTCACCGCCGGCCCCACGCCGACCACGTTCTCAGCCGACGCACTGACCAGCAACGACACCGACCCGGATGGCGGCGGCTTGAAGTTGGTCGAGGCCACGCCGACCGACGGGACGAAGGGCATGGTCGGCTTCAGCGACGGGCAGGTCACCTATCACGCCGGGGGCTTCGTGGGTACCGACACGTTCAGCTACGTGGTGGAGGACGGCAGCGGAGACAGGGCGACCGGACAGGCCACCGTAGTGGTGAGCGCAGACGGCGGAGGCGGCTCGGACGTCACGTTCAGCCCCTCCCAGCAGTACCTGCTCGACCACATGCCGGCACAGCTGGCAAACACATGCAAGCCGGTCAAAACGGCCGACCAGTATTTCAAGGCTGACGTCGGCGCTCAGGGGGCGGTGTTCTGCTCTCCCACGAACTCAGGCATCTCCAGCGTGACCTACTTCAAGTTCCGAACTCCCGGGCTCGCGGAGGCAAGCTTCAGCGACTTCTTCAACGGGTACCCCACCGGCCTCGCCTCCGACTGCAAGTCGAAGTACTCGAACAAATCCACGTGGAAGTACAAGGGCGTTCGCGGCCAGGTCGGGTGCTACCACACGAGCGCCCCCAACTTCGAACTCGACTGGACGTACACGACGTTTCCGATCTACGGCGTCGTGACCGGAAACACGCGTTGCGCGACCTGTCAGGCAAACGTGTACACGTGGTGGGTGCGCCAGCCCAACCCGTGAGCCGGCGTTCAGCTAGACGAGCTTCAGCCGGACTGTGCGAACCGACCCGCCCACAGCGGCATACCGCAGGACGATGGATCCGCCGCTTTGGGTGCTCCTGACCGCCGAGCAGTAACCGGCCAGCGTTCCGTCCATGTGCCGGCCGTTGACGGAGAGGATCAGCACCGGCTGGCGGCCGAGGCCGGCCCTCGACGCCGGCGTACCCGGGTATGCGTTCGTCCCGATCAGCCCCGTCTCCACCGGCAGGCCGAGCGAGCTCAGGCTGGAGGCGCTGGTCGGGTAGTCGAGCCCCAACCCCGTCCAGCCGAGCGAGCGGCGTTCGCGAAGCGTCGCCACGATCTCCTTGACTCGATCCACTCCGATCGCGTAACCCTGCCCCTGGATGGTGCGGCCGTTGGATCGGGTGATGCCGGCCGAGTTGACCCCCACCAGTCTCTCCTGCATGTCGATCAGCGGGCCGCCGGAATTGCCCGGGTTGATGGCGGCGTCGGTCTGGACGACGTTCGGGTAGTGGGGCACGTCCAGCGCGTCGATGTCGAACCGTTCCTGAACCACCGAGACGATCCCCGACGTCGCAACCAGCTGGTACTCGCCCGAGCCGGTGACCGGATAGCCAAGCGCGACGACGTTCTCGCCCTGTTCCAACGTCGCCTGGTCGGCAAGCTGCATCGTGCGCAGGCCACTGGTGTCGTCGACGTGGAGCAGGGCCAGGTCTTCGCACGGGGCGGTGCCGACGATCGTGGCCGCACGTCGGTCGCGGCCGACCCCGACCTGCAACGACTCGGCGCCGTTGACCACGTGATGGTTCGTCACGATCAGCCCTTGCGAGGCATCGAGCACCCAGCCGCTGCCGGTCGATTCGGGACTGCCGCCGACGGACGCGATCACGAGGACTGTTGACGGCCGCATCGCGGTGATGATTTGGGGAAGCGTCGGCACCGACCTGGGAGCCGTGCCTGATCCAGCCTGGTGGTCGCCACCGCCACTCGTGAGCACGAGCGCCACTCCCGCCACCGCCGCCAGCGCCACCAGCAGCGCCGCTCCAGCCACCACCCAGGCGGCTCGCAGCGATCGGGCCATCCGCAGCCGTTCGATCACCGAGTCGGTGGACAGCTTTGGGGGCGAGCCGGCGGGTGCTCCTTGAGGCGCCTTCTCCGACGTGATCAGCGACGTGCGGCCGATCTGTATCCGTTCGCCGCCCCGCAGAACGTACGGAGTGTCGATCGCGACGCCGTTGACGATCGTTCCGTTGGTCGAGCCTTGATCCTCGATCACCCATCGCAGCGGTCCGCCCGGCGCCTGCACCGGTCGAATCACCGCGTGATGGCGAGACGCCTGGGTGTCGTCGAGAACCAGGTTGCAGTCGCTCTCGCGGCCGATCACGAACTCGTCGCCAAGAACTGCAACGGATCGCGGTTTGCCGCCCTGCTCGGTGATGGTCAGCCAGATCGACACGAGGCCGTCAGCGAACCTGGGTCGTCCACTGGCGGCCGTCCCAGTAGCGCTCGGCGGCCTGCCCGGAAGGATCACCGTACCACCCGGCCGGCGGCAGGTTGGGGCTGTTATGGGGCTGCGGCTGGGTCGATTCGCCGGTCGCGACCGATGCCGGCGCCGCCGCCGTGCCGACCGGGGCCGGCGTTTTCGATCGCGCACTGATCCAGCCTTCTCGGCCGGCGACATCGAGTCCGCCGGCTGCGGCCACCATCAGGGAACCGATCAGCCCCACGTAGAGGCCCACGGTCGGACTGAGATCCGACTCGAACCAACCGAACAGGAAGAACCCGAGGAAGTACACGAAGCTGAGCGCTCCAACCGAGACCAGAGCGTCCGATACCCACGTACGCGGTCGCCTGACCAGCGCGGTGGCCAAGACGGCCGCCACGAGCGACGCCACCACCGGCTCCAGCCCGACGAAACCAAACGAGCGATCGCCGCCGTTCAGCTCGATGAGCGAGGTCGCCGAGCCCTCCGAGCTGGACAGGAAATCAACAAAACAGGCGATCAGCGCGAGCGCTGCGCCGCTCAGCGCGAGGGCAGGCGAAAGGCGTGGATTCATCGGGTCTCCTCCATAGAGCCGGCAACGAGACAACCGTATCGCGCCGGACGCCGGCGTGCCCTGCCGCCCGGCCGCTCAGCTGGGATACGGCGACCTGCTGTGTACCACCGCACGCGAGCCAGTAAAGTCGTGGCATGGCTGGATCGATCACCGTCGAGCACGACTCCAGGGGAGCCGAGATCGTTGTCTTGGCGGGAGAGTTCGATCTGGGCGACCAGGAGGCGTTTCTAGAGGCGGTCGTTCGTGCGTGTACGCTCGCGCCGGCGATCATCATCGACCTGTCGCAGGCGACCTTCTTCGACAGCACGATCCTGATGGTCATCATGCAGGCGCTGCGCCGCGCCGAGGCGTCCGAACGGGAGACCCTGACGCTGGTCGTTCCATTGCGATCGCACGCCAATCGCCTGCTGG
>JAWVDZ010000223.1:0-4770 GCA_033856955.1 Gaiellales bacterium | reverse complement strand
CGGCTTCACGCGCATGATCACGCACCAGCTGGAACACGGCCTGGCGCGTGATGCCCTGGCCGCGATGGTTCAGGAACAGGATGTCACCGCGCTGCATGCGGCCGAGGTAGGGACGCCCGCGGTGCATGTACATCCGGATCGCCTCGATCGCGCGGCCGCCGGTCGGCACCACGCGCTGCTTCGCGCCCTTGCCGATGCAGCGCACCAGCGCCTCGTCCAGCTCGATGTCCGAGAGCCGAAGCGACACCAGCTCCGAGACGCGCAGCCCGGCGCCGTACATCAGCTCCAGCATCGCGCGGTCGCGGAGGCCGCGCGGCGAGCCGTCGGGGCTGGTCACGATGGCCTCCGCTTCGGCCAGCGTCAGCGGCTCCGGCAGCCGGCGGCCGAGCCGCGGAAGCGCTACCGAACGGCCGGCGTCGGCGCGACCGCCCTCGCGTGCGCGGTGCTTGAGGAAGGCGCGCACGGCCGCGAGCCTGCGCCGCACCGTGGCCGGAGACAGCCCACGATCCTGCAGCGCGACGGCGTAGTCGTCGAGCACACTGACCTCGATCAGGTCGGGATCGACATGTTCCACGAACGCCCCCAGGTCGATCAGATCGCGTTTGTAGGCCTCAATCGTGTGGGGCGACGCGCCGCGCTCGAGCTGAAGGCTGGTGAGAAAGTCGGCAAGTTTCTGGTCGTATGTCCGCATCACGTGAGGGTGTTCGTCGCGCCCGCGGCGAACCCTTCCCGTGAACGGTACTCCTGTGCGCGGGATCGGGAGAGGTGCCAGGAAGTCCCGCACCCACGCCGCCGTCAAGCGCTCCATACGGAGTGCCGATACCACGTCAGTGAAACGGCACGCGCGAGATCCGGCCGGCGGTGAAGGGCGGCGCATCGGGCCCATCCGCCGCCTGACCAGGATCATCGGTCTGGTCATGATCGGTGTCGTGCTCGGAGTCGCGCTGTTCGTGGGCCTGGTGTGGGCGGGGGTTGTGCGAAATCCGCTTTGGCCCACCACCCACGGCGACCTGGCCCTGGCCCGAAGCAACCGCCCAGGCCTGCGCGTGCTGTTCGTCGGTAACAGCCTGACCTACACCAACTCGATGCCGGCGATGATCGAGCATCTGGCGGGGGCCGACGGCGGGGCGCCGCGGATCATCCCGGTCTGGTACACCGCCGGCGGCTGGACGCTCGAGGAGGCAGCCGACGATGCCGGACTCAGGCGCCTGATGCGCGAGGCGCACTGGAGCTACGTCGTGCTCCAGGAGCAGAGCCAGATCGGTTCGCTGTCGCGCGGCAGCCAGGAGGAGATGTATGCGGCGGCGGCTGCCCTATCGGCGCGGGCCTCCCGGAACGGATCCCGGACGATGCTGTTCGCGCCATGGGCGTGGCGATCGGGCGACGGATGGGACGTGCCGGGAGACAGCTACTCGGCGATGCAGCAACGGATCTTCACGTCCTACGCCGGGCTGTCCGAGCGGCTGGCGGCTCCCGTCGCGCCGGTCGGCGCGGCCTGGAAGCTGACGATCGAGCATGACCCGGGGGTCCAGCTGTGGGCCGGCGATGGCGTCCATCCGAGCATCGCCGGTTCGTACCTGACCGCATGCGTGTTCTACGTGATGCTGTCCGGCCGCGATCCCGTGGGCGACCGCTTCATCGCCGGCCTCGACCCCGGCCGGGCCCGGGAGCTGCAGACGGCGGCGTGGCTCGCCGCCGGCCCGGTCACGCCGGAACCGTGACCTGTTCGAGCGGCGTGTACTCGAGTCCCACCGCGCCCGCCACCTGCTCGTAGGTCACCTTGCCGTCGGTCACGTTGACGCCCTTCGCCAGTGCGGGATCCTCGGCGATCGCACGTGCCGCCCCTTTGTCGGCGAGCGCCTCGATGTACGGAAGCGTGACGTTGGTGAGCGCCCCGGTGGACGTGATCGGCACCGCCCCCGGCATGTTCGCGACGCAGTAGTGCAGCACCCTGTCCACGACGTAGGTGGGATCGGTGTGGGTGGTGGGCCGCGACGTCTCGAAGCAGCCGCCCTGGTCGATGGCGACGTCCACCAGCACGGAGCCGGGCTTCATGATCGAGAGCATCTCGCGGGTGATCAGGCGGGGCGCCTTGGCGCCCGGGATCAGCACGCCGCCGATCACGAGGTCGGCGTGTGGCAGCTCCTCCTCGATCGCGTGGCGGCTGGACATCGTCATCAGCACGGTGCGGCCGAGGCTGACGTCGAGCTCGCGCATGCGATCGACGCTGCGTTCGAAGATCGTCACGTCCGCCTGCATGCCCTGCGCGATCAGTGCGGCGTTGTAGCCGACGATGCCGCCGCCGAACACCAACACCTTGGCCGGAAGCACGCCGGGGACGCCACCCATCAGACGGCCGCGGCCGCCAAACGGCTTCATCAGGTAGTACGCACCCACCTGCGCCGCCAGCCGGCCGGCCACTTCGCTCATCGGCGCGAGCAGCGGCAGCCGGTGATCCGAGGTCTCGACCGTCTCGTAGGCGATGCAGGTGGCTCCGCTCTCCACCAGCCCCCGGGTCAGCTCGGGCGCTGCGGCCAGGTGCAGGTAGGTGAACAGGATCTGACCCGGCGACAGCTTCTGCCACTCGCCGTCCAGCGGCTCCTTCACCTTCAGCACCATCTCCGCATCGCCCCACACCGAATCGACCGCCACGATCTCCGCACCGGCCGCGCGGTAGTCGTCATCGGAGAAGGAGCTGCCCTCCCCCGCCCCGGTCTCGACGATCACCTCGTGCCCGCGGTGGACGAGCTCGCGCACCCCGGCCGTCGTGAGCGCGACGCGGTACTCGTCCTTCTTGATCTCCTTGGCGACACCGATCTTCATGCTGTGCGACCTTCTCTTGCTGGGGGAAACGGAAACCGGGCGATTGTACGGCTTCAGCCGCCGCCACGGGCGAGATCGATCAGTTTGCGGGTGACCGCGGTCATCGCGTCGAGATCGGCGACGGCGATGTGCTCCTCGCTGGTGTGGATCTCGGCCATGCCGTTGCAGAGGTTCACACAGGGAAGGCCGGCCGCGTTGAACACGTTTGCGTCGGCGCCGCCGCCGGACTCGATGTAGCGCACCGTGTGGCCGCACTCCGCCAGCGCCCTGGCCGCCAGCGCCACCGGCTCGTCATCCTGGTCGAACCGGTAGCTCTCGTACTCACTCGTGATCGCCGCGTCCAAGCGGCAGTCGCTGTGCTCGGCCGCCGAGGTGGCCGCATCGAGCATCGCCTGCACCGTCTCGGCCAGCCGCCCGGGATCGCGGCTTCGAGCCTCGGCCCGCACGGTGCAGGTCGGTGGAACGATGTTCCCCGCCACGCCGCCCTCGATCAGGCCGACGTTGGAGGTGGTGGCATCGTCCAGCCGGCCGAGCGGCATCCCGGCGATCGCGCGGGCCGCGGCCAGGATCGCGCTTCGGCCCTGCTCGGGCGCGATGCCGGAGTGCGCCGGCCGTCCGTGGAAGGTGAGCAGGAACGTGCGTTGCGAGGGCGCCGCCAGCACGATCTCGCCGATCGGCGCGGCCTGGTCGTAGCAGTAGCCGAAGCGTGCGGCCAGCCGCGAGCTGTCAAACGCCTTTGCGCCGCGCAGGCCAACCTCCTCCATCGGCGTCAGCAGCAGCTCGATCCCGGCGTGTGGCGCGCGCTCGCGTACGAGATCGCGAACCGCGGCCAGCATCGCCGCGATCGCGGCCTTGTTGTCCGCGCCCAGGATCGTGGGCAGGCGGTTGGTGACCACGCCCTCCTCGACCACCGGCTCGATGTCCGCCGTGGGCGGCACCGTGTCGAGGTGGGCGTTCAGGAAGATCGGAGTGCCCTGCTCGGTGGCAGGCAGCCGGCAGAGGATATTGCCGATCTCTGAGCCGATCTCGGCGCCGGCGCCGTCCTCGTCCGCCTCCAGGCCCAGCTCGTGGAGAAAACCGATCACCAGGTCGGCGACCGCACGCTCCCTTCCCGGCGGGCTCTTCTCGGCGGCCAGCGCGAGGAAGATCTCCAACGTAGTCGACTCGGCGTTCACGTGCTCACGGTACCCGGGCGGTGGCGCTCGCGGTAGCTGCGCGCCTTGGCGCGGTTGCCGCACAGTCCCATCTCACACCACGCCCCGGAGCGGTTCTTGGTCGCGTCGTAAAAGATCCAGTGGCAGTCGGCGTTTCGGCACGCCTTCAGCCGCAGCCATGTGCCGTCCAGCATCGCTGCGTAGACGATCGCCAGCAGGCGGCCGAGCGCGGCGTCCACGCCGTCGGCGGCGGGTTCGAGCGCGGCGCCTCCGTCCGGTCGGAACCGGGCGCCCAGCCGGGCGTGGCGTGCGGTGGCGTCGAGCGCCTCGGCTGCGGCCCGGTCGACGGGCGCGTCGTTGTTTGAGAGCAGCACCGCCCGCAGTGCCTCCCGCAGCTTCAGCGCGCGCCGCAGGTCGGCGGTTCCGGCCGCCTCGTTCGGCGCGAGCAGACCATGGCCCACCAGCCACCCGTGCAGCTCGGCGGGGCTTGAGAGCTCCTCCCGCCGCTCCTCGATGTCACGGGTGTTGACGAACCCGCGTACGAGCTCGAGATCTCCGGGTGCCGGCCGGTCCTTTGACATTAGATGGTTGATTCCATATTCGGCGTGGATGCAGGGCGCGTTTGGCGGCGGGAGCGCTCGCAGCGCAGGCTGGGGAATCCCTGGGCAAGAGCGATCGTGACGCCCAGCGTGTCCTGGGCCCGATCCTGCCCCGCGTTGGATTTGGAATCAACCATCCTTACCACCTATCCACTTGATCGGTTACGTAACCTGTTATATAGTTATACCAGTTA
>JAWVDZ010000222.1:0-3839 GCA_033856955.1 Gaiellales bacterium | reverse complement strand
ATCCGATGAAGGAGCGCTACTGGGAGGACTACGACCGCTACCGGCGGCTGCTGGTGGAGAACGTGCGCGAGGTGGAGGCGCTGTGCGAGTACGTGCTGGAGTCCGAGCGGCCCGACCTGTTCTGCGTCGACTTCATGTCCAGCGACACGATCGGCCACCTGGCCTGGCACCTCCGAGACCCCGACCACCCGGCGCACGACCCGGCGCGCGCCGCCGACCACATCGGCGAGGTCTACGACGCGGTGGACGCCGCCGTCGGCCGGCTGATCGAGCGCGCCGAGGCGCTGTACGCGGGGCGGGTGAACGCGATCGTGCTGTCCGACCACGGCATGAAGCCGATCCACCACGTCTTCCACGTCAACCGCTGGCTCGAGCAGCGCGGCCACCTCCGCTACCGCCGCCGCTCCGCCCAGCGCGTGCGCGGCCTGGCCCGGCTCGACTCGCACATGGCCCTCCGCCACCGCTGGTATCCGGGCCTCTACGACCGGCTGGTGCCGTTCGGCGCCGCGCCCGCCACCGCCAACCGGACGATGCGCGACATCGACCGTTGGCACACCGATGCCTACGCATACGGCACAGGCGGCCCGATCTACCTCGGCGAGGTGACCGGCCGCCGCGGCGACAAGGCCTTCCGCGACCGGCTGATCGAGGAGCTGTCGCAGGAGCCGAGCCCGTTCGACGGCTCGCCCGCGCTCAAGGTGCTGCCCGGAGACGAGGTGCATCGCGGCCGCTTCTCCGCCAAGGCGCCGGACATCGTGGTCACGGCCCGCGATCCCCGCATCCTGGTCGACTCCTCACGGCGGGCCTGGCCGAGCGCGTGGGTGCGCCACGAGCACCTCGACCCCTCGCACAACTACGGCTTCTCGGGCCACCATGGGCCGATCGGCATCATCGCCGCGGCAGGCCCGAGCGTCTCCCACGAGCCGATCGAGGGGGCCGGGATCGTCGACCTCGCGCCGACCGTGCTCGCGCTGCTGGGAGTCGAGTCGCAGGGCGAGCTGGACGGACGGCCGCTGGCCGCCTTCTCCGCCGCCGGCGATCCGGTCGCGACCGCCGCCGCCGACGCCGCCGCCATCGACCAGACCGTCTACTCCGGCGACGAGGAGCGGGCGATCTCGGAGCGGCTGGAGGCGCTCGGCTACGAGTAGCGTCGCCCCGCGCCTGCGGTCGCTGGCGGGCCAGTCGCTGACCTATGGCCTGGCCGGGTTCGCCGGGCGCATCGTCGGCTTCTTCCTGGTGCCGATCTACGTCGCCTACGCGGGCCGAAACGCCTTCGGCGTGGTCGAGCTGGTGATGAGCGCAGTCACCGCCGCCGCCATCGTGCTGCGGCTGGGCATCACCGCCTCGATGTCGCGGTTCACGCTCGGCGACCCCGAGCGCGAGGACTGGGCGCCGGTGATCCAGACCGTGTTCGTCTTCGTGATGGTGGCCTCGACGCTGGCCGTGGCGGTGGGACTGGCGCTGCTCGACCCGCTCGCCTCGCTGCTCGGGGTGAGCCGGGCGGTGGCGCTGATCGGCCTGGTCGGGCTGTGGGTGACGATGAACTACGACGTCGTCGCCAGGATCTACCGGATCGAGCGGCGGGCGCGCAGCTTCATCGTGTTCACGCTGCTGAACATCGCCGTCACGGTGGTGATGACGCTTGTGTTGGTGGTCGGCTTCCACCAGAAGGCGCTGGGGCTGATGCTGGGCAACTTCGGCGGCAGCGTCCTCGTGTACGGCTGCCTGCTGGTTGCCCGCCGCCAGACGATCGGCATTCGGCACTTCGACCGCGCGGTGCTGCGCGAGGTGCTGCACTACTCGCTGCCGCTGATGCCGGCGGGGCTCGCGCTGTGGGGGCTGAACTTCGCCGACCGGGCGCAGATCCAGGGGCTGACGTCGACCGCCGAGCTCGGCTCCTACGCCGTGGCGTCCAAGGTCTCGCTGGGCGTGATGCTGGTGGTGGGAGCCTTCCAGACCGCCTGGCCACCGTTTGCCCACTCGATCCGCGGCGAGCAGACGGCCAAGCAGACGTTCCGGGAGGTGTTCACCTACTGGGCGGTGGTGATGGGCTGGGCGGTCTCCGCCCTGACCCTGATCTCCGCGCCCTACATCCGCCTCGCCTTCCCGGGCAACGTCGGCAACGCGATCCCGGTGGTGCCGCTGCTGATGGCCGGCGCAGTCCTGTACGGCGGCTTCATGGTGGTCAACATCGGCGTCACGTTCTCGAAGAAGACGCGCATGACGCCGGTCATCTCGGCAATCGCAGCCGCCGCCAACATCGGCCTGAACTTCTACTTCATTCCCAGGTGGGGGATCGTCGGCGCCGGATTCACGACCGTGATCGGCTATGCGCTGCTGCTGTGGCTGGGCTGGCTGAACGCGCAGCGGAGCTACGCGGTCCCATACGACTGGAACCGGGTGCTGAGGATCTTCGCCGTCACCTGCGGCTACGTCGCGCTGTCGGTGTGGGTGGTGCCGGAGACTTCCACGCCGGGCATCGTCCTGCGGCTGCTCCTAGCCGGCTCGTACCCGCTCGCGCTGCTGGCCGTGGGCGCGCTCTCGCCCCGTGACCGCGACCGGATCCGGGCGCTGATGACGATGCGGCGCCGCGGCAAGCCCGACCCCGGCCTGGAGGACGCGACGCTCGAGGAGGGCGTGGCGCCGTGAGGGCGCTGGTGCGGGCGGCGATCGCGCTGGCCCTGCTGGCCGCCGCCGCCGGCCTCTGCCGCGCCGCCGGATCGCTGCTTCCCGGCGCGGCCGCAGCCGGGCTGGGCCTGGCGCTGGCCGCGGGCCTGCCGGGCGCGGCGATGTTGCGCGGACTGGGCCTGGACGCTCGGCTGGGCGCGCTCGGCTCGCTGGCCGTTCTGCCGATGGCGGGGCTGGCGGCCTGGGTGGTGCCGCTCGCCGTGGCGCTGGTGCTGGGACTGCCGTTCGGATGGCTGCTGTGGGCGACGCTGGTGACGAGCGCGCTAGTGCTCGCGCTGATGCCGGGGATCGCGATCCAGCTGCCGGCATGGCCGGCGGCGCTGACGGCCGGCGTGACGGTGGCGATGGCGATCGCCGCGTCGCGCTGGCAGCCGCCCTACCTGACCGGCGACGCCTTCTTCCACGCCGGACGCGTGCGCAAGCTGCTCGACCTGCCCGACCTCTCGTTCTCGGGCCTGTCCGCCTACCGGGACGGCCACGTCCATGCCGGCTACGCCTTCCCGCTGCTTCACGCAGTCGAGGCGGCGGCGATCCGGCTGGCCGGGCTGGATCCCTCTGCCGGCTACCTCGAGCTGATCGCCGGCTGCGCGGCGCTGCTGCCGGTGGCCGTCTACGCCGCGGGCCGCTCGCTGGGCGGTCAGACGGTCGGTGCGTGCGCGGCGGTGCTCGCGCTGTGGGACGTGGTGGGGCGAAACGGCGGCGGGCTCGACTCGGTCGAGCAGCCGGGCGGGTTCGCGTTCGTGCTGCTGTTCCCGATCGCGGTGTTCCTGATCGCGGAGCTGCGCCGAAGCCCGGACGACCGCCGGGTGGCGGCCGCGGTGTGCGGATCGCTGCTGGTGATCTCGCTCGTCCACCCCACCTACGCCCTCGTGCTGCTGGCGGTGCTGGCGGGTGCTGTCGTCTCGACCCGGCGCGGAGCAGTGGTGCTCGCAATCGGGGTGCTCGAGACGGCCGTGGTGTTCGGCCTGATCTGGGCCTCCGCGCTGCGCGGCGCGCCGCGGACATCCGGCAAGGCGCTCAGCCCGGAAAACTTCTGGATCGTGTCCGGGCATGGGCTGGCGCTGACCGGCGACTGGATCGCGCAGCACCGGGTGGAGTTCCTCGCCGCGGTGCTGCTGGTGGTGCCGATGCTGGTGATACGCGACCGCCGC
>JAWVDZ010000221.1:0-4422 GCA_033856955.1 Gaiellales bacterium | reverse complement strand
ACCGGCTTCACCCTGCCCACCGGCGCCGGTACGCACCGCTCGTTCCAGATCCACGTGGCGCGAACCGGCCATGTCAAGGTTGTCTTCCGGTTCTCCAACGTCGTCAACCCCAACGGGCACTTCCGGGTCACGATCCGCAGGCTCTCGTGGACGACGCCGGTCGTCATGCTCGACACCAACAACCGCAGCCGCTGCCAGGGTGCCGCCGGCTCGTACTACTGCTACGCGGCACTGACCGAAAATCCGGGCAACTACATCGTCCGCGTCACGAAGCTGACGGTGAAGGCGGCGCCGGTCGAGCTGAAGATGAGCTGGCCGAGCTGATCAGCCGGCCAGCGGCTCGAACCGGGCCGTGAAGTGGCGGAGTTGCGCGGGCTGCGCGACGATCCGCAGCCCGCGCAGCTCCGCGGCCCGCTCGGCCACCCACAGGCAGACCTCGATCACGTAGTCGATGTGGCTCTGCGTGTAGGTGCGCCGCGGAACCGCCAGCCGGACGAGATCCATCGGCCCGGGCTGCTCGGTGCCGTCCGGATGCATCCCGAACATCACCGTGCCGATCTCGCATCCGCGGATGCCGCCCTCGCGGTACAGGGCGACCGCCAGCGCCTGGCCGGGATACTGAAGCGGCGGGATGTGTGGCAGCAGGGCCCGCGCGTCCAGGTAGACGGCGTGGCCGCCGATCGGCAGCACCACCGGCACTCCCGCCCGGTCGAGGGCATCGCCCAGGTAGGCGGTCGAGGTGATCCGGTAGCGCAGGTAGTCCTCGTCGATCGCCTCGTGCAGGCCCTGGGCGATCGCCTCCAGGTCGCGCCCGGCGAGGCCGCCGTAGGTGGGAAATCCCTCGGTCAGGATCAGCAGGTTTCGGCAGCGCTCGGCCAGATCGTCGTCGTTCAGCGCCAGCCAGCCGCCGATGTTGGCCAGCGGATCCTTCTTCGCCGACATCGTCATGCCGTCCGCCAGCGAGGCGAACTCACGCACGATCTCGGCGATCGGCCGCCCCGACTGACCCGGCTCCCGCTCGCGCACGAACCACGCGTTCTCGGCGAACCGGCAGGCGTCGAGGAACAGCGGCAGCCCGTGGCGGTCGCAGACGGCGCGAACGGCGCGCAGGTTCTCGAGGCTGACCGGCTGTCCACCGCCCGAGTTGTTGGTGATGGTGACCATCACGAGCGGGATCCGCTCGACGCCCGAGCGATCGATCAGGGCCTCCAGCGCGTCGACGTCCATGTTGCCCTTGAACGGGTGGCGCGAGGCCGGCTCACGGCCCTCGGCGATCACCAGGTCGACGGCCTCGGCTCCGCTGAACTCGACGTTCGCGCGGGTGGTGTCGAAGTGCGTGTTGTTGGGGATCACCAAACCGTCGCCGCCCACCACCGAGAACAGGATCTTCTCGGCCGCGCGACCCTGATGGGTCGGGATCACGTGCTTGTAGGGAAACAGCTCCGTGACCGCGTCGCGGAAGCGAAACCACGACGGGGATCCGGCATAGCTCTCGTCGCCACGCTGGATGGCAGCCCACTGCTCGCTCGACATGGCGCCGGTGCCGGAGTCGGTCAGCAGATCGATCAGGACGCGCCGCGAGGGGATCGAGAACAGGTTGTAGCCGGCCGTCTCCAGCTCCGCCTGGCGCTGCTCAGGCGTGGTCATCGCCACCGGCTCCACGGAGTGGATCCGGAACGGCTCGATGATGGTCTGCCAGCGCTCCACCGAGGGGACTATCGCACGGCGAACGAGCACGAGTCTGCCGCCCGGTAGCATTCCCCGTCGATGGGACTGATCGTCATCGTGGTGGGAGTTCTGATCGGCGTATTCATCCGCTACGTCCTCAAGCGACCGGGAGTCCGGGACGACGACTCGCCTCAGGATCCGCGGCGCTGGACGAGCGGCTGGTTCTGACGCTCAGATCTTGCGCACGGTGACCGCGGTGCCGTAGGCCGCGACCTCGCTCATCATGTCGGCGATCTCGTTGCAGTCGAATCGCATCGCGAGCACCGCGTTTCCGCCCCGCTCTCGGGTGTGCTCGCGGAGCCGCTCGATGGCCTGGTTCCGGCTATCGGTGAGCAGGGTCGTGTAGCCCTTGGCCTCGCCGCCGAACACGGTGCGGAAGCCGGCGCCGATGTTCGAGAACACGTTGCGCGCGCGCACGATCAGGCCGAACACCTCGCCGTGCACCTGGACGATCTCGTATCCGGGCAGGTCGTTCATTGTGGTGATGATGATCTCGTCCATGATGTCCTTTCAGAAATGACGGATGGATGATCTGGCGCGTCAGCCGCCCTTGAACTCCTGGATCGTGTTGCCGCCGTCGACGACGATGCTCTGGCCTGTCAGGTAGCGGGCGCCGTCGGAGGCCAGGAAGGCGATCAGCTCGGCCACCTCGAACGGCGTCCCGGAGCGGCCGACCGGTGTGTTTCGTCCTCCCTCGCGCTCCACGTCGTCGGACGAGCCGGTCTCGATCCAGCCCGGCGCAACCGAGTTCACCGTCACGCCGTGGGGGCCATTCTCGATCGCGAGCGCCCGTGCCAGGCCGTCCATCGCGCCCTTGGCCGCCGAGTAGCCGGCGCTGCCGGGATAGCTGACGACCGGCCCGGTCACCGACGAGACGTTGACCACCCTGCCCCAGCCACGCTCGACCATGTCGGGAAGCACCGCCCGCGTGGCGTTGAATGCCGTCTTCAGGTTGACCGCGATGTCACGATCCCACTGCTGCTCGGTCAGCTCGACAAACGGCACCCGGGCGCTCTGCTCGCCGACCTGGGCGATGCCGGCGTTGTTGACCAGGATATCGACCGGCCCCAGCCGCACCGCCACCTCGGCAGCCAGCTCCAGGGCTTGGCCGTGGTCGGTCAGGTCGGCGATGAATCCGGCCGCGTTCACGCCCTCGGCCGCCAGCTCTGCCGCGCGCTCATGGATGCGCTCAGTGGTCGAGGTGACGGCCACCGAGGCGCCACCCCGTCCGAGCAGCATCGCCGCGGCAAAGCCGATTCCGTCCGGCGAGCCCGCGCCCGTGACGAGCGCCACGCGTCCGGCGTGGCGGATCGGATCAGCCATCGATCAGCTCGTCCACGGCCTCGGCGAACACCACGCTGTGGCGGTCGACGTCCTCCTCGCTGGTCACGGGGCACATCAGAGCCATGTTGTGAAACGGCGTGATCAGGACGCCGCGGTTCATCAGGTAGACGTGCATGTAGGCATCCAGCTCGCCGTCGTGGGCGGCCGCCGCCTCGCCGCCGTTCCTGGGCGGCGTGGGGCAGAACCGGTACTCCGCGCGGGCGCCGATCTGGACGATGTTCCAGGGCACGCGGCGCGAGTCCAGCACCTCCTGGACACCGGCCGTAAACCGCTCGGCGAGCGGGATCATGTGCGCGAAAGCCTCGTCGGTCAGCACCTCGGCCAGCGTGGCGCGCGCGGCGGCCAGCGAGAGCGCGTTTCCGGCCAGCGTGCCACCGACCCCGCCGACATCCTCGAGATCGACGTCGGCGGCCAGGATCCTGTCGGCCAGCTCCCGGCGCATGCCGTAGGCGCCGATCGGGACGCCGCCGGCGATCGACTTGCCGACGGTGAGGATGTCTGGGTCGAGCCCGTGCGCCGACGTATACCCGCCCGGGCCGGTGCTCATCGTGTGCGTCTCGTCGATGATCAGCAGCGTGCCGGTGCGGCGGGTGATCTCGCGCATCGCCTCGTGGTAGCCGGGATCCGGTAGCACGATGCCGATGTTGGTCAGGGCCGGCTCGGCCAGCACCGCCGCCACATCGCCCGGCGCCAGCGCCTGCTCGAGCGCCGCCAGGTCGTTGAACTCGACCACCTTGGTGGTGACGGTGGGATCGACCGGCGGCCCCACGTTGCCCGGCCGCGAGCGCGGCACACCGTCCTTGATCTCGATCACGGACTCGTCGACGGTGCCGTGGTAGCAGTAGTTGAACACCAGCACCTTGGGCCGGCCGGTCAGCTGCCGCGCCATCCGAAGCACCCAGCGGTTGGCATCGGTGGCGGTGAGCGAGAACTGCCAGGCGTCCATCCCGAACCGGCGCACGAGCTCACGGCCGACCCAGGCCGCGTCCTCGCTCGGCAGCATCACGGTCGTGCCGCGGCGGATCTGGCGCTCGACGGCACGAGCCGTTGGCTCCGGCGCGTGGCCGGCCATCGCCCCGGTATCACCGAGGCAGAAATCGACGTAGCTGAGGCCGTCCACATCGACCACCCGGGCGCCGGTGGCCTCCTCGAAGAACAGCGGGAATCCACCCGCCCACATCGTCATCCAGCTCATCGGCACGCCGCCGAGCAGCGTCTTTGACGTCTCGGCGAACAGCTCGCGCGAGCGTGGGTGCTCGTCGGCGAACCTCTCCCGCTCGCGGCCGAGCAGGTCAGCCAGACGGCCGCGGTCGATCTGTGCGTGGGTGGTGGCGCTCAAGAAGTCCTCCG
>JAWVDZ010000220.1:0-3357 GCA_033856955.1 Gaiellales bacterium | reverse complement strand
TCGGCCGGCGCCCGATCGCCGCCCATGGCATCGAGCGCGATCGTGACCGTGGACATCGGCTCCGGTTACGCGCCGGGCGCGACGTCGGCCATCGGCTCGACCTCACGACCCCGATAGTGGCCGCAGTTCCCGCATACGTGATGCGGTCGCACGGTGTGATGGCACTGCGGGCACTCGCTCAGGGACGGCGCTGAGATGCCATGCGTGGCGCGGCGCTTGTCGCGGCGGGCCTTGGAGGTCTTTTTCTTTGGTACGGCCATCGACGCTGGTTTATAGCAGGTCGCGAAGCTTCGCCCAGCGGGTGTCCAGCTCCTCCGGCACGCACTCGTGCACGGCGCCGGGCTCCAGCCGGATGCCGCAATGCGGGCAGAGGCCGGCGCAGTCATCACGACAGAGGATCTTGTCCGGCAGCGCGAACACGAGCGAGTCGTGGGCCCAGCGCTCGACGTCCAGCTGATCGTCGGCGATGTACTCGCAGCGCAGCTCCTCGTCGTCGATCGGGGCGCGGGTGTCGTGGTACTCCGAGCTGCGCACGTCCAGCACCAGGTACGCCGGCTCCAGACAGCGGAAGCAGGCCCCGTCCACGCGCGCTGCAAAGCCCAGCTTCAGGTACAGACCGCCGCTGGCCGCCTGCAGGTCGAGGCGCGCCTCGATCTCCTCCGGCGTGACGGCGTAGCTCTGTCCACCCAGCACCAGCGGCAGCAGATGGAGGTGCGGCCGCTCATGCCGGACGGCGCCCGGTACCAGGTTCAGGCCACTCAGATCCATGAAGCGGTCACGGAATGAATCGTGGATGACCGGCGAGTGGCGCGCAAGCCGGAGGCGATGACGTACGCCGCGAGGCATGTCGTGACCGCTCCAAAAGATTGCCGGGCTATCCGGTGATGTCGAACCCTGCGGTGCCGGGTCCGGTGCTCTCGTCGCGCGACGCCAGCTGTTCCCTGCCTCGCTGCACCGCGGCCAGGAACTTGCCCAGGTTGACCTCGAGATTCTCGAGGATGCCGTCGGCGTAGTCCTCGGCGCCCAGCCGCGTCTCGCGCTCCTTGGCGCGGGCCTGGTCGAGCAGCTCCTGGGCCTGCCGCTCCGCCAGCTTCACGATCTCCTGCTGGGAGGCCTCACGCTCGGCCTGCTCGCGGGCCTCGCTGATCAGCCGCTCCGCCTCGCGCTTCGCCTCCGCCAGCATCTCCTGGCGCTCCTTGACGATCCACCGCGCCTGCTTGATCTCCTCGGGGATCGTCGAGCGCATCTGGTCGATGATCTCGAAGAGCTCCTCGCGGTCGATCCTCACCTGGTCGGTCATCGGCACGTTCTTCGCCGTGGCCACGAGTTCGTCCAGCTTGTCGATCAGAACCAGAACGTCCAACGGATTCTCCTCAGATTGCGCCGGCCGCATGCATCTCCGCCAAGCGACGGGCGACCTGTTCGGGTACGTACTCTGCCACGGGTCCGCCGAATGAGGCGATCTCACGCACGCCCCGCGACGAAAGGAAACTGTACTTGGGTGAGCTCATCATGTAGAGCGTTTCGATATCCGGCGCCAATCCCCGGTTGAGATTGTTCATCTGGAATTCCCACTCGAAGTCTGACACGGCCCGCAGACCCTTCACGATCGATCGCGCTCCATGCTCGCGCGCGAACTCGACCACCAGCGTCGCGAACCCGGCCACCGAGACGTTGGGCGCGTCCGCCAGCGACTGCTCCAGAAAGCCGATCCGGTCCTCGAGCGTGAACATCGTCTGCTTGTGCCTGGGCGCCCGCACGACGCCCACCACCACGCGGTCGAACACGTCCGCGGTTCGGCGGATGATGTCCAGGTGGCCGACGGTGACCGGGTCGTAGGTGCCGGGACAGACCGCGACGCGCTCAGGCATTGCGGTACACCGTCAGCCTCACGTCGCCGTGCAGCCGGGTCGTCTCGACCGCCAGTGGCAGCTCGAGCGGGCCGGCCGCGCCGGCGCTCTCGATCGTGACCAGCCCGTCTGGAACCAGTAATGCCGGAAGATGCAGGGCAAAATGCTTTTGCAAGGCGGGCAGCATCCTATAAGGCGGGTCGATCAGGATCAACTCGTAGGTGGCCCCGGCATCGTGGTCTGCGGCCATCCGGCGGCGGGCATCCTGCCGCCGCACCCGCGCCCGATCGGCATACCCGAGCCGCTCGACGTTGTCGCGGAGCACCCGCAGGGCGGCGGTCGAGGTCTCGCAGAAGTCGGCCATGCGGGCACCGCGCGAGAGCGCCTCGATCCCAAGCGCGCCGCTGCCGGCAAAGGCGTCGAGCACGGCCAGCCCCTCGACGTCGCCCAGGATCGAGAACAGCGCCTCGCGAACCCGGTCCGAGGTCGGCCGCGTCTCGTCGCCTCGCGGCGTGTCCAGGCGGAAGCCCTTCCGCTCGCCCGCGATCACCCTCACGCCGGCAGCGTGGCGAGGTCGGCGACCAGCAGCGCGCGGTCGTCGGCGTCGTCGACGGCCGCGGCCAGCTGCTCGGCTGCGCGACGGCTCTCGGCGGCCGCCACCGTCTCGCCGGCGAGTGCCTGGGCGCGGGCGACGGCCTCGTGGGCGTACGCCAGATCGAAGCCGGAGATGGTGTTCTCGGTGCACTGATCGAGGCAGCGGCGGGCGTGATGCAGTGCGGGTCCGGCACGGCGGAGCAGGCAGTACGCCCGCGACAGCTGCCACTCGCCGCGGGCGCGGTTGAGCGGTGTCCCGACCTCACCCCAGAGCAGGCGCGAGGTGTGGGCAGCGTTCAGCATCCGGTCGTCGTCCTGGCGAGAGCGATCGTCGCGTTCCATCAGCGTCCAGACCTCGTTGAAGAGGTCGGCCGCCAGCCTGCGTCGCTGCTCGGGGGTAACGGGATCGGCCATCACCGTCAGGCTACCAACGTACGGAGTCGTGCTCGGGCAGCAACGATTCCGCCACGGCCGCGTCACGCGGGCCGTGAGAGGGGTCAGACCCCTCCGCGGGAATGCGGACGATCTCGGCACGGACTCGCAACACGTCGTTACGCGCGCGTCAGCCAGTCGACGTCGGTGCCGAACAGGCGCGCGGCCTCGAGCGCCATCATCTCGGCCTCGGGCGAGCGCAGCTCGGGGTCTGCGTCGAGGAACCGCTGGGCCTCGCGGCGGGCCTGCTGAGCCAGCCGCCGGTGGCGCGAGAGGCGGGCGTGGCGCAGGTCGGGGATGCCGCTCTGGCGGGCGGCCAGCATGCTGCCCTCGCCTCTCAGCTCGAGGTCGACCTCGGCCAGCTCGAAGCCGTCCGACGTCCGCACCATCGCCTCCAGCCGGGCCGCCGAGTCGTCCCCCTGAGGGTCGGCGAGCAGCACGCAGTAGCTCTCATAGGCGCCGCGGCCGACCCGGCCGCGCA
>JAWVDZ010000219.1:0-3423 GCA_033856955.1 Gaiellales bacterium | reverse complement strand
ATCCACGAGGACACGGGCTCGCTGACCTACCCCACCACCGGTCTGCGGGACGTCGAGGCGCTGGCGTTCTGTGCCCGTCACGGCGCCGACCAGCGGCTGATCGGGGCCTTCCTGCACACGCCGCTGGACGAGGATCACCGCGCGCTGCTGGGCGCCCTGCTGGACGGCGCGCGGCAGGTCGACGTGAGCGGAGTGCCGGTGCTGGTGTCCGCCGTTCACTGGCCGCGCTATGTGGACGGCGTCTCGACGCTGGCGACCAAGATCACCGACCTGACCGACTGCCGTGCGCTTGTGATGCTGGTCGAGATGGACGGCCGGGTGTTCGCGGTCGCCCGCAGCCGCACCGCGGGCTTCGACGTCGCCGCCGTGATGGTCCGGCTGGGCGGCGGCGGCCATCCTCAGGCCGCCTCGGCGATCGTCCGCGATGGGGGTCTCAAGCAGGTGCGGACCAGGCTTGACGACGCGATGGCGGACGGCATCGCCAAGGCCCCTCGGGCGGGAGACGTGATGTCCTCGCCGCCGTGGTTCGTGGATGCGGACGATTCGATCGAGAGCGTGCTCGCCGAGTGCAGGCGACGCCACACGTCCGGCGTTCCGCTGGCGTCGGGCGGCGCGATGGTCGGCGTTGTGGAGCGGGACGACCTCGGCCGTGCGATCGAGCACGGACTCAGCCACGCCCCGGCGCGGGCGGTGATGAGCGCCGAGGTGGCGGCCGTGCGCCGCGACGCGTCGCTGGCCGAGGTGCAGCAATCGCTGCTGCGGGGGCACGGCCGCCTGCCGGTGACCGAGTCCGGCGGCCCGGGGCCGTTCCCCGTCGAACAGGTGCTCGGCATCATCACCCGCGGCGATCTGCTGCGGGCGCTGCGCGAACGCCCGGTGGGCGAGCCGCACGTGGCGATGGTCGAGCTGGGCGACCGGCTGCGCGCGCTGCCCGGCCTGGAGCGCCTGTGGCCGGCCGTCGCTGCCGCTGCCGGGGGAGTGACCGGCCTCTACCTGGTGGGAGGCGCCGTTCGCGACCTGCTGCTGGACGAGCCGGGCTTCGACGTCGACCTGGCGGTCGAGGGCGACGGGGTCGCGTTCGCGCGGCGGCTCGCGCACGAGCTCGGCGGGCGCAGCCACGCACACGAGAAGTTCCACACCGCGGTGGTGATCGCGGGCGACCTGCGGGTGGACGTGGCCAGCGCCCGCACCGAGCACTACGAGTATCCGGCCGCGCTGCCCACGGTCGAGCACTCGTCGATCCGGCAGGATCTGCACCGCCGCGATTTCACGATCAACGCGATGGCTGTGTCGCTGCTGCCGGCCGACTTCGGCGTCCTGCTCGACCCCTACGGCGGCGCCGGCGACCTCGAGCACGGCATCGTGCGGGTGCTGCACAACCTCTCGCTGATCGAGGATCCGACGCGTATCTTCCGGGCGATCCGGTACGAGAACCGCTACCGCTTCTCGATGGACGCACACACCCGCGAGCTGGCGCGGGGCTGCGTCGGCATGGGGCTGGTGGGCGACCTGTCCGGCGCCCGCGTGCGCGACGAGCTGGTTGCGATCCTGAGCGAGGCCGAGGTCAGCCACGCCCTGCGCCGGTTGGAGGAGCTGGGGCTGGCGCGGGAGGTGCATCCGGCGCTCGATTGCGGGTCGCAGGTGGTGGAGCTGGTGACCAGGATCGATGCCGTGCGCGCCCGCCACGCGGCCGGGCTTCCGCCCTGGCGGATCCGGCTCGCGGCGCTCTCCGGTGCGATTCCCGCCGATGAGCTGGAGGCGTGGCTGGAGCGCCTGCGCGTGCGACGCCGAGACGCCCGCATCGTCGCGGCGGCGGCCGTGATCGCGCCGCGGCTGCGGGAGCCGCTGGAGGCGGCCACCGAGCCGGCCCAGATCGCCGAGCTGCTCGCCTCCCATCCGGACGAGGTGGCGGTGATGGTCGCCGCCGGCGATCGGCCGGCCGCGGCGGCGGCCGAGCTCTACCTCGATCGCCTGCGCGAGGTTCGGCTCGAGATCGACGGCGGCACGCTGCGCGACGAGCTCGGCATGGAGGAGTCGCCGCGCGTCGGGGAGCTGCTGGCCGAGCTGCTGCGGCGGCGCCGAAACGGCGAGCTGGGCGATCGCGAGCAGCAGATCGCGGCCGCCCGCGAACTGCTCTCGGAGGTGACCCGGTGAGGGTCGAGACAGCCAACGCCAGCCGCTGGCACGGCCAGCCCGGTCACTACGAGGCCTGGCACCTGCGACTGGTCGACCCGCACAGCGCCGCCGCGGCCTGGATCCGCCACAGCTTCCACGTGCCGTCCGAGGCGATGCTGGGAGAGTCCACCGCGGAGCTGTGGTTCGTCGGCCGGGATCCCGAGGGCAGGACGTATGCCCGCCGTCAGAGCTTTGCGCTCGACCAGTTCCAGACCGGGGCGGGTGGCTTTCCGCTCATGCTGGGGCCCAGCTCGCTGGACGTGGCGAGCGCCAGCGGCCGGGTCGACGAGGCCCGCTGGGACTTGCGCTGGACGCCGTCCGGAGAGCCGTTCGGGTACGGCGGCGGAAGCCGGCTCGGGCGTGCCGACATCATGGTCAGCCAGCCGACGTTGCGGGTCAGCGGCACGTTCGCGATCGGCGAGCGGGAGCTGGCTGTGCGGTCATGGCCGGGATATCAGCTGCACGCCTGGGGCAACCGCCACGCCGAGGCATCGGCCCGCGTGCACTGCAATGCGTTCGCGGCGCCCGAGGACTTCGTCGAGGTGATTAGCCGGCGCTACTCCACGTTCGGGCGGCTGGCGCCGGTGCTCTCGACCGGAGCGATCGTGGCCGGCGGCGAACGGCACGAGCTGCACGGCGCCATGCGCAGCATCATGGCACGCGCCCGCATCAGCCCCGACGGATACCGCTTCTCGATCCGTGGCCCTTTCGTCCGCGTCGACGGCGAGGTGCACTGCGCGCTGGCCGATCTGGTCGGCGTGGCCTACCGCGACCCCGATGGCGGTCGCGTCTACTCCTACGCCGCCGACCACGCCGTGATCGAGGTCGAGGTGCAACGACGCGGCCGGCGCGGCTGGTCGCGGGCGGCGCGGCTGTCGGCCGGGACGTGCGCCTACGAGTACGCCAGCCGCAACCCGGTGCCCGGCGTCGAGGTCGTGCTGTGAGCGACCTGGCCTGGGATCGGGGGCCGGGCGAGCCACCGGTGCTTCGCTGGGCGGCGGCGCCGGACGGCGTCTCGGTTGCCTTCACGGGGCGTGACGGGGGCGTCTCACGGGGAGCGTTCGCATCGCTCAACCTGGGCGCGCTGACGGCCGACCAGCCGTCGTGCGTGGCCGAGAACCGCCTCCGGGCCGTGTCCGCCGTCGGCGGCGACGCAGCAACCGCAACGATGGCCTGGCAGGTGCACGGCAGCGACGTGCGCGAGGTGGTGGACGCGCCCGACTCGGGCCGTTTCCTGGAGCCGGGAGC
>JAWVDZ010000218.1:0-7990 GCA_033856955.1 Gaiellales bacterium | reverse complement strand
CCAACACGATCCCGATCGGGCGGCTGTCGCTGAGCCCGAACGGCGGCGCATACGCCACCGTCGCCTCCGGAACGAACGCCGTCTCGTCGGGCGCTCGCACCACCGGCCTCGGTACCGACACATCGCTGGCTTACCACCTCAACCTGACGTTCGGTGACGACCCCAACACGGCCGGTAACGCATACCAGGCCGTGCTGGTGTACACCGCGACGACGCCGTAGCCTCACCCCCGAGGACTGCGCGACACGGGGTGGGCTTCCTTCGGGAAGCCCACCCTTTTTCGTTGCTGGAGCAGGATTCAGGGCGTTCGGTTTGAAACGGTCGAAGACGTGTTATCACGGCCTCGCGTTGCGGCGTGCACCCTCCTGCTTGCGGGCTGCTTCCTCATGCCTGCGAACGCTTCCGCCGCACCCAACCTGATCTCCAACCCCGGGTTCGAGACGACCGGCTCCTCGACCACCGTGTTCTCGGACTCGCTGCCCGACTTCACCGCCTGGCAGACCAGCTCCGGGGGTTTCATGCTGTCGCTGGGCCTGCTGACATCGACCGGCGCGGGCTCGAGCAGCGACCTGGCGGTGGTGCGCAACTCGCAGGACTATCAGGACGGCACCCTGACCGTGCGCGCGACGCCGTTGACCGTCGTTCCGCAGCAGGTCGGCGGCGCGCTCGTGCGCTACCGCGACGCGTCCAACTTCTACCTCTGCGGGCTGACCAAGAATCAGGTCGTCCTGCAGCGGCGGCTGGCCGGGGCGGACAGCGTGCTGGCATCGGCGGCCTACAACCCGGTCGCGCTGGCGACCTACACGATCACCGCCACCGCCACCGGCAACCAGATCACCTGCGGCTTCAGCGACGGGACGGCCAGCGCCAGCGTGACCGCCACCGACGCCAGCTTCACCAGCGGCATGATCGGCCTTGGCAGCATCAACTCCCAGCCCACGCAGGTGCGCCAGATGCGCTTCGCCCAGCCCGTCACGATGGCCGCCGCGGCGCCCCAGTCATGGACCGGCATCGGCGTGCTGGCCGGCCGCCCCGGGATGGTGCCGGACAAGATTCCCCCGGCCAATTCCGGTGCCGCCCACCTTCAGTTGTTCGGCGGCGCCGGCAGCTTCTCCGGCTACTCGCAGCAGGCGACGATCGCGGCGGCCGGGTCGAGCACCTACACGCTCTCGGCGGCCATCCGCAGCGAGGCTGTCAGCGGCGGCGCGAAGGTGATCGCGATCGAGACGGGGGGCGCGACCACGACCCTGGCCAGCGTCACCGGCACCACCGCATGGACGGTGTACTCGACCACCTTCACCACCCAGCCGGGGACGACCTGGATCACGGTGCGATTGCGGCTGGACGGCAGCGGGCGGGCGAGCTTTGACGATCTGTCGCTCAGCATCTCGCCGTCCGTGACCCTCTCGCTCTCGGCCGGCTCGGTGGACTTCGGCGGCGTCGATCCGCTCTCGTCGCCCTTCGACCTGGCGCCGGCGCTGTCTGCGACCGTGACGGCGAACCTGGCCTGGGCGCTGTCGGCGCAGGGCTCCGCTGACTTCGCGGACGGCACCGGCAAGACGTACCCGCTGGCCCGGCTGGGCTGGCGGCTGAACGGAAGCGGGTCAGGGTACGCGCCGTTCACCACGGCTGCCCAGGCGGTCACGACCGGATCGGCCAACACCCCGTCCGGCACTCCCGTCCCGATCGACTTCCGGCTCCAGGTGACGTACGCCGACCCGGTCTCGTCACAGCCGTTCCAGACCACGCTCACCTACATCGCCACCACACCCTGAACCTAAGAGGAGCTGCCCGATGCGAAGAATCGCCACCCTACTGACACTGGCCATGCTGGTTCTGGCGGGCGGGTCGAGCAGTGCCCTGGCCGGCGCGAAGGCGCCCCCGATCTCGCTCGGCGTTTCGCCGTCCAAGCTTCAGACCAACCTGATCCCCGGTCAGCTCTACAGGACCGACCTGGACATCTACAACAAGGGTGGCTCGCCCGTCACGCTGGACGTCTACGTCCAGGATTACACGATCTCGAAAGCCTCGGCGGTCGAGTTCGTCGATCCAGGCTCCCTCCCCGAATCCGCCGCCTCCTGGGCGACGCTCGGCGCGACGCTGTTGCACCTGCCCGGCCACAGCCACCAGCAGGTCCGGCTGAGCGTGACGGTGCCGCGAGACGCGGCGATCGGCACGCACACCCTGGCGGTCGTCTTCCGTTCGCACGAGGTGAAGTCGGACGGCAACGTCAAGTACCAGCCGGCGGTGGCGTCGCTGATGGCGGCCGGGGTCGAGAACGCCGACGGCACCGGCCTCGTGCTGAAGGGCGATGCGGTCACGCGCTCCGTGGACGTCGACTGGATCAGCCTGCACGACGTCTGGACGGCGAATGACCACGTCGGCTCGGCCGTCGACTGGCTGATCCACCCGACGGTGACGGCGCACGTCGAGATCCGCAACGAGGGCAACACATTCTTCAACGTGATCAAGGGCGGCACCGCCTTCACGGCCAGTGCCTCGCTGGGAGGCAGCGGCGGGCGGGTGGCCGCACCGACCTACACGATCCTGCCCAACTCGGTGCGCACGGTGGACATGACCTGGAACGACGCCCCGCTGTTCGCCCGCGGCAACGCCGAGACGCGCATCTACTACAACGACTCGGCGCACCTGCCGGTGGTCGTGACGCCGTTCACGATCATCCCCTGGCACCTGATCACGGTCGTCGGCGTTCTGCTGGCCCTGCTCCTGCTGTGGCGGATCGTGCGCCGTCGACGGCATGGCGGCCGGCGCCGGGTGCGGTCGACGTCCACCGCCGCCTCGCCATGGCTGTCGCCGGGAACGGGGGTCTAGCGGAATGCACGGTTTGCTGGAGTCCGTCCCGAACTTCTCGGAGGGCCGCGACGCAATCGTGATCGAGGCGATCCGGGCGGCCATGGTCGACGCCGGAGGGCGGGTGCTGGACGTGCACAGCGATGCCGACCACAACCGCTCGGTCTTCACCTTGGTGGCTGATGCGGACAGCCTGGTCGATGCGCTGGCGGCGGCGATCTCGGTCGCCGTCGCCCGCATCGACCTGCGAAGCCACGAGGGCGTGCATCCACGGGTCGGCGCGGCGGACGTGGTGCCGCTGGTGCGGTTCGATCCCGAGGACGACCGGCCCGAGCGGGCCGCTCGGGCGCTGACCCGCCGGATCGCCATGCTGGGCGTGCCCGCGCTGGGTTATGGAGAGCTGGGCGAGGGGCGGCGGCCGGCCTTCTTCCGTCAGGGCGGCACGGAACGGCTGGAGGAGCGGCTGGCAGCCGGCGAGATCGAGTCGCTGGCCGGCCCGGCGCAGCTGCACCCGACCGCCGGCGCCGTGCTGGTGGGCGTGCGGCCGCCGCTGGTTGCGTTCAACATCGACCTGGCGACGGACGACGTCGAGATCGCGCGGGCGATCGCGTCCGCGATCCGGGAGCGCGACGGCGGCTTGGCCGGCGTGCAGGCGCTCGGCCTGCGGGCGCACGGCAGAGCCCAGGTCTCGACCAACCTGATCGACGTCGAGGGAACGCCCCTGGCGGCGGTCGTCTCGGCCGTCGACCGGCTAGCAGGCGAGCACGGCACGACGATCGCGGGGTCGGAGCTGGTGGGTCTGATGCCCGCGCGGATCGCGGCGTCCGCGGCCGCCTCCGCGCTTCGGCTGCCGTCGTTGCCGGTCGAGCGGTTGCTGGAGGTGGCCGTGGCCGGCGAGTTCGGCGCTACGCAGCTCTGAACTCGGCCACGATCGTCGATCGGCGAGCGGCGGGAAGCAGTCGCTCGGCGGCGCTCAGCGCCGATGCCGTGCGGCGGTGGGAGCCGGCATAGCGGTGAAGCGTGGCGACGGTGCGAAGCTCGGCCGGGCGGAATCGTGCCTCGGCCATCGCCGCGGCGAGGGCGGCGACCGTGTTGGCGCGATAGACGGCCGGGTAGACGTCGCGCTCGGCCGCGCCGGCGCCGTGGCGCTTGGCCAGCACTCTCACCGGCTGGGGCAGCAGGCGGGCCATCAGCAGCAGCGGGTTGGCGACGTTGCTGGTCAGCACCACCAGCTCGCCGCCCGGACGCAGCACTCTCCGCCACTCACAGAAGGCCTCGGCGGGACTGCACAGGTGTTCGATCACGAAGTTGGCGTACACGAGGTCGAACTCGGCGTCGGCGAACGGCAGCGGTGCGCACGCGTCGGCCTCCAGGAAGCGGTCGAGGTAGGGGTTCTCGCGGCCGGCACCGCCGTCCACGTCGACGCCCACCAGCTCGGCGATGCGGGCGCGGTGCTCGACCAGCCGGGTTGTACGCCCGCAGCCGATCTCGAGCACGCGGGCACCGTGGCCGAGAGCACGGTCGAGCAGCTCACGCTCGACGGCGGTGTGTGAGGTCTCGAACGGGACACGCTCGTGCCACATGCCACGACAGTTCGGACGCCGCGGCCGGGATCCTGCAGGCGGACGCAGTCACCTAAACTACGCCGCTGTGCCGGACGTCCTGCTCACCGGTGGTGACCTCTCGATCGACGACGTCGAGCGGGTCGCGATGGCGGGCGCGACCGCCGGCCTGGGGCCACAGGCGCTGGAGAAGATCGACGCCGCCCGCGCCCTGATCGAGCGCGCCGTCGACTCGGGCACTCCCACCTACGGGGTCAACACCGGCTTCGGCAGGTTCGTCGACGTCGCCATCTCGCGCGAGGACACCGGCCGGCTGCAGCTGAACCTGCTTCGCAGCCACGCCTGTGCGGTGGGCGAGCCGTTCCCGGCCGAGGTCGTGCGGGGGGCCATGCTGCTGCGGGCGAACGCGCTTGCCACCGGTGCGTCGGGCGTGCGCCGCGAGACGGTCGAGCTGCTGCTGGCGATGCTCAACGCCGGCGTGCACCCGGTGGTGCCGTCGCGAGGCTCGCTGGGGGCGAGCGGCGACCTGGCACCGCTGGCGCACCTCGCGCTGCCGCTGGTGGGGGAGGGCGTGGCGGAGTACGACGGCCGCCGCATGGACGGCGGTGAGGCGCTGCGGCTGGCCGGGCTGGAGCCGGTCGCACTGGAGGCCAAGGAGGGGCTGGCGCTGATCAACGGCACCCAGTTCATGGCCGCGATCGGCGCCCTGGTGCTGGCCCGCGCACATCGCCTGGTGCGGATCGCGGATCTGGCGGCGGCGCAGTCGGTGGAGGCCGTGCGCGGCTCGCGGACGCCGTTCTCGCCCGAGATCCAGGCGCTTCGGCCGCACCCGGGACAGATCGCCTCGGCCGCGAATCTGTTCTCGCTTCTGGACGGCTCGCAGATCAACGAGTCGCATCGCTGGTGCGGCCGGGTGCAGGACGCATACTCGCTGCGCTGCTCGCCGCAGGTGCACGGAGCCTGCCGGGACGCGATCGGCTACGCCCGCTCGGTGGTCGCGATCGAGCTGAACGCGGCCACGGACAACCCGCTCGTGTTCGCCGACCGCGACGAGGTGCTCTCGAACGGCAACTTCCACGGCGAGCCGGTGGCGATCGCGCTCGACACGCTCAAGATCGCGCTGGCCGAGCTGGCCGGAATCAGCGAGCGGCGGATCGAACGGATGGTCAATCCGACCATGAGCGAGGGGCTGCCGCCGTTCCTGACCGAGGAGGGCGGCCTCAACTCGGGGTTCATGATCCCCCACTACGTGGCCGCCAGCCTGGTGGCCGAGAACAAGGTGCTCTGCCACCCGGCGTCGGTGGACTCGATCCCAACCAGCGCCGGGCAGGAGGATCACGTCTCGATGGGGGCGACGGCCGCCGTCCACGCCTGGCAGGTGTGCCACAACGTCGAGCGGGTGCTGGCGGTGGAGCTGCTCTGCGGCGCTCAGGGCCTGGACTTCCTGGCGCCGCTTCGGCCCGGTCCCGGCATCGCCGCGCTGCACGGGGCGCTGCGCGAGATGTCGCCGCACCTCGCCGACGACCGCTCGCTGTCGGCCGAGATCGAGGCGGTGGCGGAGCGCGTCCGCGACGGGGCGCTGCTGGCGGCGGTCGAGCGGGCGTTCACGACGCTCGCCTGATATAGCCTGCATTCGTGGGCGATCCTGAAGGGAGAAGCGATGGCCACCACTGATCTCACCAGCGACGTCGAGGCGCTGGTCGGCGACCTCGCCAACGTCCACGCGCCGCACGGCTCGCAGCTCCGCTGCAAGGGCTGGCATCAGGAGGCGGCGCTGCGGATGCTGTGCAACAACCTCGATCCGGAGGTGGCGGAGGACCCGACCAAGCTGGTGGTGTACGGGGGCTCGGGGAAGGCGGCGCGCAGCCACGAGGCGCTGCGGGCGATCGTGCGCACGCTGCTCGAGCTCGAGAACGACGAGACGATGCTGATTCAAAGCGGCAAACCGGTGGCCGTCTTCAAGACCCACCCGGGCGCGCCTCGCGTGCTGATCGCGAACTCACTGCTGGTGCCGCGGTTTGCCACCTGGGAGGAGTTTCGCCGGCTGGAGGCGGAGGGGCTGACGATGTTCGGCCAGATGACGGCGGGATCGTGGATCTACATCGGCACCCAGGGCATCCTCCAGGGCACGTTCCAGACATTCGCCGCCGCCGGCGAGCGCCATTGGGGCTCGCCCGACCTGGCGGGCCGCACCATCCTCACCGCCGGGCTGGGCGGGATGGGCGGAGCGCAGCCGCTGGCCGCGTCGCTGGCCGGCGCGGCGAGCCTGAACGTCGAGGTCGACCCGCACCGGATCGCGCGCCGGCTGGAGACGCGGTACCTGGACGAGGTGGCGGCCGACCTGGACGACGCCGTCAAGCGTGTGCGCCGCGCCGCCGACGAGGGCGTCGGGCTGTCGATCGGGCTGCTGGGAAACGCCGCCGAGGTGTTTCCGGAGCTGGCCCGCCGCGGGGTGCAGTTCGACCTGGTGACGGACCAGACCTCGGCTCACGACATGCTGAACGGCTACGTGCCGATGGGGATGACCCTGGACGATGCGATCGCGCTGCGCGAGTCCGACCCGGACGACTACATGCGCCGGGCCCGCCAGACAGCCGTCGAGCACGTCCGGGCGATGGTTGCATTCCAGGAGGCCGGTAGCCACGTGTTCGACTACGGCAACAACCTCCGCACCGAGGCGCTGGACGCCGGCTACGCGGAGGCGTTCGCCTTCCCCGGCTTCGTGCCCGCCTACATCCGGCCGCTGTTTGCGATCGGAGCCGGCCCGTTCCGCTGGGCGGCGCTGTCGGGTGATCCGGCCGACATCACCCGCATCGATCGGGCGCTGATCGAGGCCTTTCCCGACGACGGCCTGCTGCAGCGGTGGCTGGCGATCGCGCCCGAGCGGATCGCGTTCCAGGGCCTGCCGGCGCGGATCTGCTGGCTCGGTCAGGGAGACCGGGCGAAGGCCGGCCTGATCTTCAACGAGCTCGTCAGGCGGGGCGAGGTGTCTGCGCCGATCGTGATCGGCCGCGACCACCTCGACACCGGCTCGGTGGCCTCCCCCTACCGCGAAACGGAGGCGATGAAGGACGGATCTGACGCGATCGCGGACTGGCCGATCCTGAACGCGCTGCTCTCGACCGCCTCCGGCGCGTCGTGGGTCTCGGTGCACCACGGCGGCGGCGTCGGCATCGGCAACTCGATCCACGCCGGCATGGTGATCGTCGCCGACGGCAGCGCCGAGATGGACGAGCGGCTGCAGCGGGTGCTGACCAACGAACCGGGGATCGGAGTCGCGCGTCACGCCGACGCAGGCTACGAAGACGCAATCAGCACCGCGCACGCGCAGGGCGTTCGCCTTCCCATGGAGGACGCGACCTGATGAGCGAGCGTACCGCGATCCTGACAGGCGTCACCGGCGGCTGGGGGAGGGCGGTGCTCGACCGCTTCATCTCTCAGGGCTGGAACGTCTGCGCGACCACCCGTTCGGCAGCCGACCGGCCCGAGGGCGTGCTGGTGGTCTCGGCCGACCTGACCGATGCGGCCTCGGCCGAGCGGGTGGTGGAGGCGTGCCTCGAGCGCTTCGGCCGCGTCGACGCGCTGGCCTGCGTGGCCGGCGGGTTCACGATGTCCGG
>JAWVDZ010000217.1:0-2692 GCA_033856955.1 Gaiellales bacterium | reverse complement strand
CATCGCCGATCTCAACACCCTTCGCCGACTGGATCGAGAGCATGGCACCGGCCAGCCGGCCGTCCAGACGCTGCCCCGCCGAGACGTGCGACCCGAGGCCTGGCGGCACCCCGAAGGCGCGCACCTCGGTGACGCCGCCGAGCGTGTCGCGGTCGGCCTTGGCGGCCTCGATCTCGGCGATCATGGCCACCTCGGCGCCCGGATCGAGGCAGCGCACCTGGCTGGCCTCGGCGCGATCGAAGTCGGCAACCGCGAGCCATGCCGGCGGCGTCGCCCGCACGGAGCCGATCTGCAGCACGTGCGAGCGCACCTCGATGCCGATGGTGCGGATCAGCGCCTTCGCCACCGCGCCCGCGGCGACCCGGGCCGCCGTCTCGCGTGCGCTCGCCCGCTCGAGCACGTTTCGGACATCCTCGTGCGCGTACTTGAGCGTCCCCGGCAGGTCGGCGTGCCCGGGGCGGGGCAGCCGGATCGGCTTGCCGCGCCAGCCGTACTCCTCCAGCGCCTGCTCGCTGACCGGCCACGCGTTCATCGGCTCGATCCAGTTCTTGTGGTCGCGGTTCTCGATGAAGAACGAGAGCGGGCTGCCCAGCGTGCGGCCGTGCCGCAGGCCGCCGGTGGGGTGTGCGTCGTCCTGCTCGAGCTTCTGGCGCGGGCTGCGGCCGTAGCCCGCCTGGCGGCGGGCGAGGTCGCGCCGCATCAGCTCGTGGTCGAGCTCGAGCCCGGCAGGCAGGCCGCTGATCACCACGGTCAGGCCGGGGCCGTGCGACTCGCCGGCTGTCACGTAGGTCAGCTCCATGGTCGTGGCAGCCTAATCGACGGCCGTCGCGGGGTGCCCCGAGATGCCACCTTGTCAATCGTCCGGCACCGGCGCAGCCTACAGTGAGCGGGTGAGCGCGCCGATAGCAGACTCCATGGAGTTGGCACTTCCGTTCGCAGGCATCGGATTCGCCCTCGGCTGGCCGATCGAGTGGCTCGTCCAGCGCTTCCCGCTGGGCGAGGGCACGCCGCCGTCACGCCGCCGGATGCTGATCGTGGCCTCGCTGACCGCGGGCCTGTTTGCGGCCCTGACGCTCCGGATCGGGTTCGAGGCGAGGCTGGCGCCGGCGCTGCTTCTGACCGCGCTGATCGTGCCCGCCTCGGTGATCGACCTCAACCACCGCATCATCCCCAACGCGATCAACTTCCCGGGCGCGCTGCTGGTATTCGCCGTGGCGACGATCGCCGAGCCGGACCGCTTCGCGGAGTTCGCGATCGGCGGCGTCGGCTGCTTCGTGTTCCTCGGCCTGGCCTGGGTGGTCTCGCCCAAGGGGATGGGACTCGGCGACGTCAAGATGGCGCTGATGATCGGCCTGGGCACCGGGCGCTACGCCTTCGTGGCGATGTTCACGGGGTTCCTGGCCTCGACGGCGCTGTCGGTGTACCTGCTGACGCGGCGCGGCGCAAAGGCGCGCAAGACGACGTTTCCGTTCGGCCCCTTTCTCGCCTTTGGCACGGTGATCGCGCTCCTCTGGGGGCCGCAGATCTCGCCGTACCTGCTGGGCGGGCACTGAACCGATGAACTCGGAGGCGCCGGCGACAGACCTCGTCGTCGCAACGCCGCTGGACAGAGCCGTGTGGACGCTGCCCCGCCTTCTCGGGATGAGCATCGCCGGCGTCATCATCGGGCTCGTGTTCGGGGCCACCCTGAGGCACGCGTTGGAGGCATATGCCGTTGCCGCACTGGGATTCGGCGGCTTGATGCTGCTGTTCATACTCGCCGCCGCGCTCGTGAGCCAGCTCAAGATCAGGCTGGGCAAGGGGGAGGAGCCTGCTCTGCTTCCAGCCGGGGCGCGGATCGTACGACCGGTGTGGCTGGCATGGCGGTGGCGGCCCGCCGACGCATTGCTGGTGGTGATGCTGGTCTCGTTCGCGTCCAGCGGGCGCCCGACGTTCGCGGCCTTCCTGGGAGGCTACGGACTCGGCGCCGGCGTCGACATGGTGCTGCTCAGCCTCGTCGGAGCGGCGCGCGACCGGGCCTCGGGGCGGCGAAGCTATGTCACACTGCCACCGGAGCGCCCGCGGCACTACCGGGATCCGGACGCTTCCCAGCGCCCGGCCGCCCCGGCCTGAGCCCGCTACTCAGGCTCGTGGCCCTCGTGCATGCGGCGGGCGATGTTGGCGGCCAGCGAGCGCGGCATCAGCCGTGCGCCGGTCGCCCCCAGCCGGTTGACGCGTCCCGGGATCACGACCGCCTTGCCCGACATCATGCCGGCGTAGCCCTCGGCCGCCACCTCCGACGGCTCCATCACCCGCGAGTTCAAGAGCCGCGGCCGCGCCACCTCGGCGCGGGCGTCGAAGCTGGTGCGAGTCGGGCCGGGACACAGCGTCGTGACCGTGACGCCGGTGCCGTTCAGCTCATCGCGGATCGCTTCAGAGAACGAGAGCACATACGCCTTGCTGGCGTAGTAGACCGCCATCAGCGGCCCGGGCTGAAAGGCAGCCGTCGAGGCCACGTTCAGAATCCGGCCCGTCCGCCGCTCCAGCATGGTGGGCAGGAACAGCCTGGTCAGCTGGGTCAACGCGGCCACGTTGACCTGCAGCATCTCGCCCAGCAGCGCCGGATCTGAGTCCACGAACGCTCCCGCGCTGGCAAACCCCGCGTTGTTGACCAGGAAATCGATCTCACCGCACTCGTCGAACAGTGATGCCG
>JAWVDZ010000216.1:0-6374 GCA_033856955.1 Gaiellales bacterium | reverse complement strand
AGGCCGCTTGCTGGCCGCTCTGGGCGCCCACCCGCAGTTCGTCGGCGGCCATCCCGTCTGCGGGTCGGAGGCCCGCGGCATGGCCAACGCCCGGCCCGAGCTGTTCGACGGGGCGACCTGGTTTCTGACTCCGGTGGCCGAGACTGACCCGGTCGCTCACCGACGCCTGCACACGTTCGTCAGCTCGCTGGGAGCCCGGCCGGTCGCAATCGACCCCGATGCGCACGACCGGCTGGTGGCGCTGACCAGCCACCTGCCCCACGCGCTGGCCAACGTGCTCGTCAACCAGGCCGGGGCAGGCAAGGTGGACGGCCACGATCCGCTGGCCGCCGTGGGGGGCTCGTTCCGCGACATGACCCGGGTGGCGGGCGCGAACCCGCGCATCTGGGTGGACATCTTCCTGGACAACCGCGGCGCGCTGCTTGACGGGCTGCGCGAGCACCACCGCCGGGTGGACGAGCTGGTGCGGGCGCTCGAGCGGGAGGACGCCGGCTTTGTGGCGCGCTGGATCGCCGAGGCGTCCGGCCATCGCCGGCGGCTGCTGCAGGCGGCCTATCCGGCTCAGCCCGAGGAGCTGTACCGCGTGCGCGTGCACGTTCCCGACCGGCCCGGGGTGCTGTCGGGCATCACGCAGGCGCTGGGCGCCGAGGGCATCAACATCGAGGACTTCGAGCTGCACCACATGTCGGCCGATCGCGGCGGCACCGTGGTGGTCACGATCGCGGGCGAGGCCGAGGCCCAGCGCGCGGTCGCGCTGCTGGACGAGCAGGGGTACGGGGCGATCGCCGCCCCGGCGGTCGATGAGTGAGGCGGCGGTGATGCGGGTTGCGCCGGCCGGCTCGCTGGTCGGGGAGCTGACGGTGCCCGGCGACAAGTCGATCAGCCACCGCGCCGTGATGGTCGGCTCGCTGTGCGACGAGCGGGTGACCGTGTCCGGATTCGGCGCCTCCGCCGACACGCTGGCCACCGTCGAGGCGTTCCGGGCGATGGGCGTCCCGATCGAGCGCCGCGGTGAGGACGGGCTGGTGATCGAGGGCGTCGGCATGCGTGGACTGCGCGAACCGGCGACACCGATCGATGTGCACAATGCGGGCACCCTGATGCGGATCCTGCCGGGCATCCTGGCCGGCCAGAACGGGAGCTTCACGCTGGACGGTGACGAGAGCATTCGACGCCGGCCGATGCGGCGGATCGCCGAGCCGCTGGCGATGATGGGCGTCGAGATGGAGACGACCGAGGGACTCCCCCCGGTGACCGTGCGGGCGACCGGCGCGGTGACGCCGATCGAGTACCGGCCGCCGGTGGCCTCGGCGCAGGTCAAGTCCTGCCTGCTGTTCGCCGGCCTCTTCGCCGAGCGGGGCGTGACCGTGATCGAGGAAGCGATCGCCACCCGCGATCACACCGAGCGGATGCTGCAGCGGGCCGGCGTGCCGGTCGACCGCCGGCCGGGCCGGATCTCGATCTCGCCGGTGCGCGAGCTGGTGCTGCCGGAGATCCCCGTCCCGGGCGACTTCTCGTCGGCAGCGCCGTTCATCGCCGCCGCAACCATCCTCCAGGGCTCGAACCTGACGCTGCGAAACATCTCGATCAACCCCACCCGCACCGGGCTGCTGGCGGCGCTCGAGCGGATGGGCGCCCGGGTCGGCCTGTTCGGGCGCCGCTGGGCGGCCGGAGAGCCGGTCGCCGACATCGAGGTGCGGCCGGCCGAGCTGGTGGCGACCGACATCGAGCCGGAGATGGTGCCGGCGCTGATCGACGAGCTGCCGCTGCTGGTGCTGCTGGCCAGCTTCGCCCGCGGCACCACCACCATCCGCGGCGCGGGTGAGCTGCGCGTCAAGGAGTCCGACCGGATCCGCACGGTTGTCGAGCTGATGAACCTCTGCGGCGGCCACGTGACCGAGCTCGAGGACGGCTTCGAGGTGCTCGGCGTACCCCACCGGCTGCGCGGCGGCCGCGTCCAGGCTGCGGGCGACCATCGCATCGCCATGCTGGGGGCGATCGTCGGCGTCTGCTCGCAGGAGGGGGTCAGCGTCGAGGGCGCCGACGCGCTCGCCGTCAGCTTTCCCGATTTCGCCGACCGATTGGCGGCGGTCAGCGCGTGACGGCTGCAAACCTTCGCTTGGCGGCGTCGCTGCGGTCGGCCCGTGTCGGCGGCTGTAAACCGTCGCCTCGCGGCGTCGCGTCGGTCGGGCCGTGCGCAGCACTGTCCCTCTCTCGCTCCTTGCCAGGCTCGGTTTTCGCTCGCCGAGAGCACTGTCCCTCCCTTGCTCCTGGCCAGGCTCGGTTTTCGCTCGTCGCAAACACGGCGAACGGACGCCAGCAATGGTGATCACCATCGACGGGCCGGCCGGTGCCGGCAAGAGCACGGTCGCGCGGCGGGTCGCCGAGCGGCTGGGCCTGTTGTACGTCGACACCGGCGCCATGTACCGCGAGCTGACCGCGGTTGCGCTGGCGCGGGGCATCAACCTGAACGATGGGGCGGCGCTTGCCGAGCTGGTCGGCATCCCGGCCCCCGGTGGCACCGACCTGCGCGCGGAGGCGATCTCGCGCAACGTCAGCGCCGTCTCCCGCCATCCCCAGGTGCGAGCCCGGATGCGCGCCCGTCAGCGAGAGCTGGCCGTGAACGCAGTGCTCGAGGGCCGCGACACCGGCTCCGTGGTCTGTCCCGATGCCGACCTGAAGGTGTACCTGGTGGCATCCAATCGCGTGCGCGCCGAGCGCCGCGCGGCCGACCTCGGCCTGCCGGTGGAGGAGGTCGAGCGCTCGATCGCCGAGCGCGACGACATGGATGCCGACCAGCTGGCGCCGGCACCGGACGCGCGGCTGCTGGACACCGGCGGACTCTCGGTGCCCGAGGTCGTCGATCGCATCGTCGCCCTGGCCGAAGGTGAGGCGGCGCCGGCCCCAGCCACGACCGGCGGGGTCCCCGGGGACCGGTTCTGGAAGGTCGTGCGGCCGTGGGCGGCGCCGATGTTCAACGGCCTGCTTCGCACACGCGTCAGCGGCCGGGAGCTGGTGCCGCGAACGGGGGCGGTCGTGTTCGTCGCAAACCACCAGTCGCTGTGGGACATCCCGGCGCTGGGCTCCGCCCAGCCGCGGGCGATCCGTTTCATGGCCAAGGCCGAGCTGCTCCGCCCGCCGGGCTTCGGCCACTTCCTGCGCATGGGCGGGACGTTCGGCGTGCGGCGCGGTGAGCCCGACCGTGAAGCGCTCCGCACGGTGCACGAGACGCTCGAGGCCGGCGGCGTGGTGGGCGTGTTCATCCAGGGCCACCGCCAGGAGGGGCTGGACGAGGCCAAGGCCGGTGCCGGCCGGATCGCCGTGGTCGAGGACGCGGCGGTGGTGCCGGTGGCGATCCGAAGCCGCGGCTGGAGGCCCGGGCGAAGCGTCCGGATCGCGTTCGGCGCCCCCCGCCGGTATGAGCGCGGCCAGCGTCGCGCCGCCCAGGCCTACCGCGAGACCGCCGACGAGCTGATGGCCGAGATCCGCCGGCTGTACGAGCAGCCGGCATGAGCGAGCAGCCGCGGATGCTGGCCGGACGAGTGGCGGTGGTCGGCTTTCCGAATGCCGGCAAGTCGACGCTGATCAACCGCCTCACATCGTCGCGCAGGGCGGTCGTGCACGAGACGCCGGGCGTGACGCGTGACCGAACGGAGGCGCTGTGCGAGTGGCGCGGGTCGGAGTTCGTGCTGGTGGACACCGGCGGTGTCAACGTCGGCGATGACTCACCGATGCAGGCGCAGGTGGCCGAGCAGGCGCGGCTGGCCGTGCAGGAGGCGGACCTGGTGCTGCTCGTGATCGACGCCCGCGCCGGCCTTGCGGCCGGGGACGAGGAGATCGCGCAGATCCTGCGCCGCTCGGGACGGCCGGTGCGGGTGGTGGCGAACAAGGTCGACGATGCCGCCCACGAGGCGGGCGCGCTCGAGCTGCACGCCCTCGGCCTGGGCGATCCGCTGTCCGTCTCGGCGCTGCACGGCCGCGGCACCGGCGACCTGTTGGACGAGGTGATTCAGACGCTGGCCGGCATCGACGGCGCCGAGCGACCCGATGACGCCGGCGACGAGATCCGCGTGGCCATCCTGGGCCGGCCCAACGTGGGCAAGTCGTCGCTGCTGAACGCCATCCTGGGCCGCCCGCGGGTGATCGTGTCCGAGGTGCCGGGAACCACCCGCGATGCCGTCGATACGCCGTTCGCCCGCGGCGACACCCGGTTTCGGCTGGTGGACACGGCCGGCATGCGGCGCAAGCGAAAGCACCGCCAGGGAATCGAGTTCTACAGCGAGGTGCGTGCCCTGCAGGCGCTGGAGCGCAGCGACATCGCGCTTGTGCTGGTGGACTCGTCCGACGGTCTGGTCGACGGCGACCTCTCTGTCGCCGACGAGGCCCGCAAGGCCGGCTGCGCGACCTTGGTGGTGCTGTCCAAGTGGGACATCACGACGGTCGAGATCGACGACGTCGCGGAGCGGATGGGCGGAAAGCTGCGCCAGCGTCCCAGCATCATCACCACCTCCGCGCTGACCGGCCGAAACGTCGACAAGCTGCTGGACGCGATCGAGGAGCTGTTCACGCGCTTCACCTCGAGGGTCGGCACCGGCGTCCTCAACCGGGCGATCGAGGAGATCACCGCCATGCGCGAACCCCCTCGCAGCGGACGGCGGCGTCTGAACCTGCTCTACGCCACGCAGTACACGACGCGGCCGCCGCGGTTTCGGATCGTGGTGAACGATCGCGCTCTGGTCACGCGCGATTACTCCTACTTCGTCGAGAATCAGCTGCGCAAGCGACTTCAGCTGGAGGGCTGTCCCGTGATCATCGACTTCCAGAGCCGGCAGTGAGAGCCACCGTGATCGGCGGAGGCAGCTGGGGCACCGCCTTCGCGCGGCTCTTGGCGTTGTCCGGCCATGACACCACGCTGGTCTGCCGCGACCCGGAACAGGCCAGGGCGATCGCTCTCCACCACCGAAATCCGCGCTACCTGTTCGACGTCGAGCTGCCGGCCTCGCTGGCCGCGGCCGCGCTCGACGACGCCGATCTGTCACAGTCGGAGCTCGTCGCGCTGGCCGTTCCCAGCCGCGGGTTCGCCGCCGTGGTGGACACGATCGCCGGCCGGCTGCCGCCCGAGGCGGTGCTGCTCTCGCTGACGAAGGGGCTCGACCCGACGTCGCGGCGTCGCATGTCGCAGCTGCTGGGCGACGTGGCCGGCAGCGAGCGGGTGGCCGTGCTTTCGGGGCCGAACCACGCCGAGGAGGTGGCCCGCGACTATCCGACCGCGTCTGTGCTGGCGAGCGCAGAGATCGAGCTGGCGCGGCGGCTGCAGCGAGAGCTCTCGACATCCAGGCTGCGCGTCTACGCCTCCCGCGACGTTGTCGGCGTGGAGCTGTGCGCCGCGGCCAAGAACGTGATGGGGCTGGCCGCCGGCGTCTCGGACGGGCTCGGCTTCGGCGACAACGCCAAGGCGGCCATCATCACCCGCGGGATGGCCGAGATGGCACGCATGGGCGAGGCCTTCGGCGCCCAGCCCCGTACGTACGCCGGCATGGCCGGGATGGGCGACCTGGTGGCGACCTGCACCTCGCGCCACTCGCGCAACCGGCGGGCGGGTGAGCTGCTGGCCAAAGGCGTGCCGGCGGAGTGGATCGAGAGCGAGCTGGGGCAGGTGGCGGAAGGGCTGACCACGGCGCCCGCGCTGCGCGGACTGGCCGAGAGCAAGCAGCTCGAGCTGCCGATCACGGCCGCCGTCTGCGACGTTGCGTTCGGCGGCAAGACCCCCCAGGCCGCGCTGGCTGAGCTGATGGCCCGCGAGCCGACCGAGGAGTAACCTGACGCGTTCGGAATCTGCGTCGATCGCAGATTCCTCCCGGGAGCGACCCGACGCGCCCGACTGCCGAAACTCGGGCGCGGGCGGTTCAGATCCGTCGCGATCTGAGCAGGCTGATCATGGTGAACAACGCGATGATGGCGCCGAACACGACGGCGCTGGCGACGTCGCCCCTGGACACGGCTATCGCCGCTCCCATCACGAGCACAAAGCCCCAGAAGATCGATCCAAGGATCACGTCGCGCGGATGATACCGCCTCGCTACCCCTCGAATATGGCCTGCGCCCACGGCCTCCCGCTGGCGCGCCACTCGTCAGGTACCGGGACACCCGCTGGTAGAGTGCCCTGCAAGTGAGCGAGTTCCTTTTCACGTCGGAGAGCGTCACAGAGGGCCACCCGGACAAGATCGCCGACCAGATCTCAGACGGCGTGCTGGACGCCGTGCTGGCCAACGATCCGGCCGGCCGCGTGGCCTGCGAAGTGCTGTGCACGACCGGCCTGGTGGTCGTCGCGGGCGAGATCACGACCGACGGCTGGGTCGACATCCCGCGCATCG
>JAWVDZ010000215.1:0-2849 GCA_033856955.1 Gaiellales bacterium | reverse complement strand
CTCCAGCCCCTGAGCCGAGAGTGGCCCTCTGTTTGCCGCCTCCAGCGATCCGATCAGTTCGCGTTCCCTGGCCGGGTCGCGCATCGGGTACCCCTGCGCGCGCTTGTGCGCGTGCAGCTCGCGGACGAGCGCCACGCGACGATTGAGCGCGTCGAGGATCTCTCCGTCGACGGCGCTGATCCGTTCGCGGTAGCCCTCCACGATCGAGTCGCTGGCGGCGTCTGTGCTCATCCCGATCGCCAGTGTACCGATCTACATCGCTGAGACCACCGCGGCCACGATGCCGATCAGGTTGACCGCGGCGTGAGCGCATACTCCGGGCCACAGCGATCCCGTGCGGCGGCGCAGCTCGCCGAGCACCAGCCCGGCCACGAACACCGGCGGCAGCAGCTCCGGCAGCCCGTGGGCGATCGCGAACGCGGTGGCCGTGATCGGCACGGCGTACCGGCTCACGGCCGCGAAGCCGAGCCCGCGAAACAGCAGCTCCTCGCACAGCGGCACGAACAGCCCCAGCGCGACCAGCGCCGCCGCCAGCGTCAGCCACTCGCCGCCGTGCGGAGTGCGGTCGGGGGTCAGGCCCTGGTCGCGGTCGCCGTGCAGGAATGGTTCGAGCGCGATCCCGACCACCGCGATCACCACCACGGCGGCCACCACCAGCCGCGCCGCGGGGCCGATCTCGGGGGGCCGGACGAGAGCCAGCGCCCGGCGCCGGTCGGCGTGCGACAGGCGCGCGGCGAGCAGCGCATAGCCGCCCAGGATGGCGGCCGAGACGACGGCCGTGACCACCACGGCCGGCCTGTAGACACCGTTTCGGGTGGTGTCCGCGGCGGCCGTGTTGACCGCGATCGCGTTCAGCACCAGCAGCAGCGCGGGCGGGATCAGCCAGCGGGCCGGGATGCGGGTGGGGTCGCTCACGCCACCAGTGCTTCCAGCTCGGTGAGGGCGCCGATCGAGCCGGCCGGCCCTTCGCCGGAGCGATCGATCAGAACGGCGTCGATGCCGGCCGCGCGCGCCCCCTCCAGATCGTTGACCACGTCGTCACCGACGTGCAGGGCGCGCCCGGCGGCGACGCCCAGCCGGTCGAGCGCCTGCCGGAAGATGGCCGGGTCGGGCTTCGCCGATCCCGTCGTGGCCGAGTCGACCACCACGTCGAAGCTCAGCCCGGCGGTCTCAAGCGACTCGCCCAGCGAGCAGTCTCCGTTCGAGACAACGGCCAGCGCGAGACCGCGTTCGTCAAGCAGCCGAAGGGCGGGGGGCACGTCGGCGAATGGCCGCAGCACGATCGCATCGGCCAGCACATCCAACATCCGCTCACCCGCGTCCACCTCCAACTCGCGCTCCAGCACCGCGGCGCACTCGCGGCGAAGCTGATCGAGCGACGTGGCGTCCGCCGCCCAGCGGCATCCCGCCGCGTAATGGGCGATCTCCGCCCTGACCGCAGAGCGGGCGCGCTCGTGGTCGACCTCGATCCCGAGCCGTGCCCGCAGCGAGTCTCGCAACCGAGCCGCCGGGCGGTCGAGTGAGACCAGCGTGCCGAAGGCGTCCAGCAGCACCGCGTCGTAGCGGCCGGTTGCGGCCATCAGGGAATCGTGATGCCGGGGTGCAGCGCCTGCGCGATCTCGGCCAGAGCGTCGGCCACGCGCGGGCCGTCCTCGTACAGCATCGCCTGCGGGATCTCGGTCACATGCCGCTGCTGCACCGCCGGCAGCCGCGCCAGCTTCTTGCTGCGGCGAAGGTCGGCCAGAGTGGCGCCCTGGCCGGCCACCGAGAGGTACACCTCGGGCGCGGCGGCGGTCAGCTCGGCGATCGTGAACGGGCCGCTGGGGTTGGCCTCGGCGGCCACGTTCACACCCTGCGCGAGCCGGATCAGGTCGGACGCCATCGCCCCGGGCTCGATCGTGTAGCGAAGCCCGACGTCCACGAACGTCTTCACCGGAGGCTGGGAGGAGACGGCCTTGGTGACGGCGTCGACGGCGGCCTGGATGCGGTTCGCCACCACCCGCGCCTGGTCGGCGTGGTCGGTCATCAGGCCGAGCGATGAGATGTCGTCGGAGACGCCGGCCACGCTGGTGGCGCGCACCACGTAGACGGTGGCCGCCACCCTCAGCTGCAGCTTGTTCGCGTCGTCCGTGGTCGGCGCGAGGCTGGCCGGCACGAGCACGATGTCGGGAGTCGCGCGGCGCACCGCCTTGACGTCGATCTCGCCGTCCGCGGTCAGCATGTCGGGCAGCTTGACGGCCGCCGCCGGGTAGCTCTCCTGGCCGCTGCCGCCGACCGCAAGGTCGCCGGCTCCGATCGAGTACAGCGCGGCCGTCATCCCGGGATCGAGTGAGACGATCCGCTTCGGCGCCGTATCGATGCGGACCTCGCGATTGAGGCCGTCGCGCACCGTCTGGGGATAGGCCGGCAGGTCACCCAGCGGCTCGTGCTTGAAGCCGCACGAGCTGCTCAGCAGTGCGAGCGCGAGCAGCAGCGGCATCGAGAGGCGGGGCAGCATGGCCGGGCGATTGTACTGTTCGAGGGTGCGCCGTCGAAGCTGGTTGTTCTGGGCCTTCATCGCCGTGGCGCTCGCCGGTACGGTGATCTACCTCCCGGCCGAGCTCGCCCGGCGGGCGACGGCTGCCGACGAACCGGTCTCGTTCCTGTCCCGGCCGGCCGAAGGCTGGCGCTTCCTGATCGCGGTGGCGGGCGACGGCGATGCCGCGGCGGGCACCCCGTCCGAGGCCCGCAGCCTGGCGTTGAGCGCCTTCGACGACGGCAACCTGCGGCCGGCCGCGGTCGACCTGCTGTGGCTCCCCGACCGGCATGTGCGGCTCTCGACCATGCAGGGGAGCCGCGACCTGACGACG
>JAWVDZ010000214.1:0-4214 GCA_033856955.1 Gaiellales bacterium | reverse complement strand
CGCCAACGAATTTCCGTACACGGCGCCATCGGAATCGGGCTGTGCCTCGTACTGAATCGGCCGCGCCAGCCCCACGCCGAGCACCACGCGGCACAGCAGAAGGACGACGAGCACGCCCGACAATCGCGAGACCACCGCCGGATGTTCGTTCGCTGCATGGACATTCGCGCGCAGCCAATAGGCAAACCCTGCGGCAGCGAGGTCGAACACGAACAGCACCAGGCCGTCGGACAGCGAGAGCGGCACGCCGCTGGCCATCTCGACGATCACGTCGAACAACCGCAGCACCGCCGACCCGACGCACCAGACGGCGATGAGCAGCAAGCACTTTCGCATCGCGTCATGCCAGACGCTGGCCTGAACCGGCCGCGTCGCCACCTGCCACAGGATCGGCGGCGCGAAGATGGCCGCACCGACCGCCCACGCGAGATAGCCCTCGTAGCCGACCCCGGCCGTCGACGTCGCCTGCGCGATGCCGTGGAACGCGTCGACGTCGCGTCCGAAGGGCAACAGCCACACCAGAAGAGAGCCGACCAACGTCGCCGCGCCCAGCGCGATGGTCGCGAGGCCTGCGTCCATCTCCTCCTGTTGCATCCACCGCAATCCGATCCACACGGCGGTCGCGGCTACCGCGCCATAGGCCACCGCGGTCAACACGGTGGCGATGCTCGGCCACGCGATCGACGAATCGAACACGTTGGGCAGCACGTCCCGCGTCCGCACATACAGCGTCAACAGCACCGACACCGCCACGAAGAACTTTGCCCAACTCGCGACTCTGCTCGCCAGGACGAACCATCCGACGAAGCGACGGTGGTCGTCGCCGCTGACCAAGATGGGCTGCGCCGCGAGGAATGCACCGGCGGCGCCGACCAAGACGCCGGGGCCGACTCCGGGAGGCGTTGCGCCGCCACCGCTGAGGACGACGAAGTCGTAGACCGCGAATCCGACGAAGCCAACGAGCACCAGAAGATAGGGCGCGGTGAGGCCCAGTCGCACCTTGTCGACGGACTCCGACTTCGACAGCGTGCCGCCGTGACTGGCCGCCAGCGCCACCAGGGCGAGCATCGTCGTACCCACTACCACCGCGTAGAGCCACCAGGTGTGGTTCGGCACCCCGAGCCCGAAGGAGACGTTCCACGGCACTACCAGCGCCACCACCAACAGCACCGCGGCGCAGGCATCGCGGCCGACGTCCCATCGGCGCGCTCGCGGGGCTTCCGGCGCTTCTGGAGCGGCCTCGGTTGCTGGATCGTTGGACGGATCGGGGCGTTGCTCGGCATCCGTCGTGCCTGCGAAGTCCTGCGTCTCGTTACTCACCGGAGGCCTCCCAAAGCTGTGGGCCGGGGGCCAGCGTCCATCGTTGGCCGTGCACAGTTAACACCACCTGCACGTTCCAACGCTGCTCAGGGCTAATTGACGCGCGTGTTTGCGGTGACGTCAATTCGTCTGCTCCTCGTCAGTGCCGCGACGACCGCGTGCTGCACGAATGCTACGTGCACAGACGGTGATTCGACCCTCATATTCCCAGTTGGCGCCAGCGATGTCATGATGATCGGTAATCGTTAGCTGGAGAAGTGGCAGATGTCATCGAGCGACGCGCGATGGCGCAGCCGAGGGGAGCCCGTGTGGAGCTAGTTCTCGGCGTCTCGGTGATGGGCGACTACGGCCGCCTGGCACTCGTCGACGCGGCAACCGGAACCGTCATCGACCGGTACGACGTCGACCTTTCCACCGAGCCGGCCGAGGCCGTGGTGGACACGATCGTCAACACCGATCGAGGCCTGAGCGAGGACGGCCATCGCCTCGTCGGCACCCGGGTGTCGGCCTCCGATCTCGTGCTTGCCAACGACGTCCGCGACGAGCTCACCGAGGCGGGTCTGGCGAACGTCACGCTGGGCTTGCCGTCCGACGCGGCGAGGGAATTCGTGCAGAACGCCGCCGCTGCCTCGGGCCAGCGGACGTCGGCCCTGATGTTCGTCGACGGCTACACGGCGACCCTGACCGTCGTCAGCGCAGACGGATCGGCGACGCACCTCGTCGCGGCCGAGCCCGTGCGCAAGGAAGGCCCAGCGCCCGCATTGTCGACGCTGCTCGACCGGCTGCGCGAAGATTCGAGCGGCGCCGAGAGCGTGTACGTCGTCGGGGCATCGGATCATCTGGCCACGCTGATCGACGACCTGAATTCGCCCGTGCCCTTCCGAGACGTCGACCAGGCCGCCTACGCGGTCGCGCTCGGTGCCGCGATCGCGGCCGCGGCGATGGCCGCCCCCAAGGCTCCTGCGCACGCCTACAACGGCTCGCTCGCCAACGGCGCGCCGCCGGCTCCGGCGCAGCCGAACGGCGAATTCGTCGCGCAGTCGAACGGTCATCAGAACGGGTCCGCCCTCAACGGCCACCACACCAACGGGCATGGCAACGGCACGGCGTTGCTGCCCTCCCACTTCGACGAACCCGAGCTGGCACCCCAGACCGAGCCGATTCCCGCCATCGCGCTGACCCAGCCGCCCGACGAGCGCACGCACCACTCGATGCCCGTCCGCAACGGCGGCGGATCCGGTCCTGGCAGCCATCGCCGTGAGGACTTCGACGACGAGAACGATGTCGAACATTCACCGAAGTCGTTGTTGGGCAACCCTGTTGAGGCCGAGGTTCAGGCCACGATCGAAGCTCAGGCCGCGGCGGCAGCTGACGAAGAGGCACGCGCCGCCGAGGACGCAAGGGCAGCAGCGGAGGCCGAAGCCAGGGCCGTTGCAGAAGCGGCGGCTCGCGCCGAGGAGGAGGCCCGGGCGGCTGCGGAGGCCGAGGCGCGTGCGGCCGAGGAGGCCAAGGCGGCAGCGGAGGCGGACGCACAGTCAATCGCGGAAGCGGAAGCGCGGGCTGCCGCCGACGCCGAGGCTCACGCTGCCGCGGAGGCCGAGGCGCGGGCGACTGAGGCACGTGCGGCCGCGACCGCAGCGGTGGAAGCCGAGACACGGGCGGCTGAGGCTCGCGCGCTAGCGGATAAGCAAGCGAAGGCGGCGGCCGAGGCCGCGGTGCGAGCAGCGGAAGCTCGGGCCTTCGCGGAGGCAGAAGCGCGGGCAGCGGAAGCTCGGGCAGCGGCGGAAGCCGAGGTTCGTGCCGCCGTGGCGACGGAAGCTCGGGCGACGACGGAAGCGCAGGCGCGCGCCGCGGATGCGGCAGCGGCCGCGGATGTTCAGACTCGCGCGGCCGAGGCATGGACTGCGGCGAAGTCACAGGCTCGCGCTGCCGAGGCGTGGGCGGCGGCCGAGACGCGGGCGGCTGCGGAGGCGACGGACCGGGCGGCTGCTGCGGTAGCGGCACGCGAGGCTGCCGAGGCCGAGGCCCATGCGGCGGCGGAGACGCAAGCTCGGGCGGTCGAGGCGCGGGCACTCGCCGACGAGCAGGCGCGAACGGCGGCTGACGCCAGCGCTGACGCCGAGGTAAAGGCGTTGGCGGCGAAGGATTCTCGGGCGTCCGCGGATGCTCAGGCCGCGGCGGCCGCGGAGACTCAGGCGCAGGCCGAAGACCAGGCTCGGGCCGCCGCGGAGGCGCGAGCTGCCGCAGACGCGCGAGCGCAGGCCGCCCAGCAGGTTCAGGCCGCCGCGGAAGCCGAAGCTCGGGCCGCAGTGGAGGCCGAGATCGCCGCGCAGGCACAGGCCCGCGCGGCCGCAGAGTCCTTGGCGCAAGCGTCCGAGGATGCCGATGCTCGAGTCGCGGACGCGCGCGCTGCACTCGAAGCGGAGAGCCAGGCCAACGACGAGGCTCAGGCCGCAGCGGAGATTCAGGCCCGAGCTGCGTCGGAAGCAGCCGCGCGGGTGGCCGAAGCACGCGCCGCGGGCGAAGCCGAAGCCCTCGCTGCGGCGGAGGCCCAGGCGCGTGCCGCGGCCGATGCGCAGGCTGCGGCCGAGGCCGCCGCTGCGGTGCACGCCCGCACGCTGGCGGAGGCGCAGGCCCACGCCATCGCGAACGGCATCCCGCTCGAAGAGGTCATGAAGGCGATCGCGCCGCCCGAGCCTCCGCCGGCTCCCGCGCCTGCGCCACCGCCGCTTTCGGCGCCCGCCGGAGAAGTGGACCCCGAGCCGCTGGCTCCCGAGCCCGTGATCCTCGAGCCAGTCCCGCTCGAGCCGATGGTCCTCGAGCCCGTCGGCCTCAAGCCGGTCGCTCCTGCGCAGCCGCCCGCTCCGCCCGTACCCGTTGCGGCGTTCACCACG
>JAWVDZ010000213.1:0-3119 GCA_033856955.1 Gaiellales bacterium | reverse complement strand
CGACCCGCCAGCCGAGCTGGGATGATCTCCCGATCTACGCCGCGGCGCTGCTCGCCCAGTTCGCGTGCGACCTGGTGAGCTCGGTGGTGCGGGAATCGCTCGGGTTCGGCATATCCCCCGCCGCGGTCGCGTCGTTCCTGCGACCGGTGTTCCTCGTCGACGCGCTGCTTGCTCCGGTCGGCCTGACCGCCGCGTTCGTAATCGCGCCGGAGCCGTTGGCGCTGCTGGGAGTGCTGCCGTTGGCCGCCCTGTTGTGGGTGTTCGCCCGTGACCGGCACGACCGCATCGATCAGGCGCTGGCGCTCAGCCACGCCTATCACGGCGCAAGCGACCAGGCGCGACGCGACGGCCTGACCGGCGTCTACAACCGGCTCGGCTGGGAGGAGGCGTTGACGGCCGCCCAGCAGCAGATGCTCGACACGAGACAGCCGGCCTCCCTGATCGTGGTGGATGTGGACGGGCTGAAGGCCGCGAACGATCTGCGCGGGCACGAGTTCGGCGACACGGTGATCAGGTCGCTGTCGCGCGCGCTCTCGCACACCGTGCGCGATCAGGACGTGGTCGCGCGAACCGGCGGTGACGAGTTCGCGGTGCTGCTCCCCAACTGCGGCCGGGCCGAGGCCGAGATCGCCGTTCGTCGCCTGACCGACGCGATCGGACGGCAGCGCGTCGGAGGCACCCAGCTCAGCGCTTCGATCGGAAGCGCGACCTGCCCGCCCTCGGGCGACCTCCGCGATGCGCTGAGGGCCGCCGACTCCGAGATGTACGACGCCAAGCGCCGGCGGCCGCACCGCCACACGGCGCAGCCCGTCGACCGTCGCGGTCGCTGAGCCCCCGCCGCTGCTGCTCGAAGTTGATGGAGACGGCCGGCGACGAGAGTATGCGAACATATGTTCGATGACCGGCGCGGCCGCCATCCTGCACGCCGACCTGGATGCGTTCTTCGCGTCCGTCGAGCAGCGCGACGATCCCCGCCTGCGTGGCCGCCCCGTGATCGTCGGCGCGGGAGTGGTGCTGGCGGCGAGCTATGAGGCCCGCGCCCATGGGGTGCGCACGGCGATGCCGGGCGGCCGCGCGCGACGGCTTTGCCCCCATGCGGTGGTGGTGCCGCCGCGGATGGCGGCCTACTCGCGGGCCAGCAAGGCGGTGTACCGGATCTTCGAGGACACCAGCCCGGTGGTCGAGGGGCTGTCGATCGACGAGGCCTTCCTCGACGTCCGCGGCATGGAGCACATCTCGGGCACCCCGGCGCAGATCGCGGCGAAGCTGCGGATGCGTGTGCTGGAGCAGGTGGGGCTGCCGATCACGGTCGGCGTCGCACGGACGAAGTTCCTGGCCAAGGTGGCGAGCGGCGTCGCGAAGCCGAACGGGATGCTGGTGGTCCCCCCTGAGCGCGAGCTCGCGTTCCTCCACCCGCTACCGGTCGAGCGGCTGTGGGGGGTGGGACCGGCGACGGCCATCAAGCTGCACGGCCGGGGCATCCGCACGGTCGGCGAGGTCGCCCGGCTGTCCGAGCAGAGCCTGGTGCTGATGCTGGGACGGGCAACCGGACGCCACCTCCACGCCCTCGCCCACAACCGCGACCAGCGCCCGGTTCGCCCGGGGCGGCGGCGTGGATCGATCGGAGCACAGCGCGCCCTGGGCCGATCGAGGGCCTCGCCGGGCAAGGCGGACGCCACCCTGATCGCGCTGGTCGAGCGTGTTTGCGGCCGCATGCGCGCCGCCGGCAGAGCCGGTCGCACCGTCGTCCTGCGGTTGCGCTTCGATGACTACTCGCGGGTCACGCGATCGCACACCCTGCCCTGTGCCACCTCGCAGACGGATGCGATTCTGACCGCTGCGCGGATGCTCTTGGCAACCGCCCGGCCGGAGATCGAACGTCGCGGGCTCACGCTCGTCGGGGTGGCTGTCGCCAACCTCGAGAACGCCGACGCGTTGCAGCTGGCGCTGCCTCTCGACGGGCACGACCGTGACGCACTGGACGCGGTGCTCGACGACCTCCGCGGCCGCTACGGATCGAAGGCGATCGTGCGAGCCGTCCTGCTCGGCCGCGACGGCCGGCCCCCGCCGCCGCTCCTGCCGGACTGACGCGCGGGCGGGTGTCAGACCCCTGCTGGGTCAGACCCCGGTCGCTCCCGGGCCGCGTGTCGAATCCGTGCCGATCTCACAACACCGCTCGCGGAGGGGTCTGACCCCTCACCGGTCACGATCGAACGGTGGTGAGTGGAGCTATCGTTTCGCTCGATGACCAAGCGAGCGTTGAGATGAGCGAGCCGGTCGAGGTCGCGGACGCGGCGGAGCAGGTCGCGCCCGGCATCTGGCACTGGCAGATCGAGAACAGCGCGATCGGCGGGGCGACATCCAGCTCACACCTGTTCGACTCGCAGCACGGCGCTGTCATGATCGACCCGGTGCGGCTGGGCGACGACGCCCTCGCCGGCCTGCCGGCGCCGACCGCGATCCTGCTCACATCGAAGGGCCATCAGCGCGCGGCGTGGCGCTACCGCGAGCAGTTCGACGCCGAGGTGTGGGCGCCGGCGGGCACGCCTCCGCCCGACGGGCAGCCCGACCAGCTCTATCGCGACGGAGACAGCCTGCCGGGCGGCTTTCGAGCGGTGCAGACGCCGGGGCCGAGCCTGATCCACTTCTGTCTGCTTCGAGCCGAGCCGCCCGGTGCACTGGTGTGTGCCGACCTGCTGATGGGCGATTCAGACGGCGGGCTGCGGTTTGTGCCGCTCGAGTATCACGACGACCCGTCCGCCACCCGGCGCAGCGTGGAGACGCTGCTCGAGTTGCCGTTCGCCCTGCTGTGCCTCGACCACGGCCGGCCGATCGCCGACGGCAAGGCTGCCATCAGAGCCCTGCTGGCAGCGGACGGGGCGTCGCGCTAGTGCTTCTTGGCGGTGGCCTTTCCGCCCTTGCGACCGGCCGCCTTCTTCTGTGCGGTCGTCCCGCCCTGGTGAGCATCTCCCCCCGACCCCGACCTCTTCCCGCCGCGTGATGAGGCGCCGGGAGAGTTCGCGATCTTCGCCGCGCGTTCCTTGGACATGCCCTTGTCCTTCAGCGCTTCGTACTGCTTCTTGTTCTTAACGGCCATCGCTCCTCCTCGGGTGATCTTG
>JAWVDZ010000212.1:0-2536 GCA_033856955.1 Gaiellales bacterium | reverse complement strand
GTTCCAGCCGTCTATGTGACACATGGGGGCGGCTGGAATCGAACCAGCGACCAACCCGTTATGAGCGGGCTGCTCTAACCGTTGAGCTACACCCCCGGTCGCGCTCATGCTACCGGCCGGGGTGGCGGCTCACATCGCGCTCCAATCCCAGGGCGGCGTCTGTCAAACCATCGGGGCCCAGCCGACGTACAAGATGTGTAACCCCGATCACGAGGAGATCGTGAGCCACGTCACCGCAGACAGCGCCGAGCACGAGCTGTTCGAAGGCCTGAACGACCATGATCTGGCCGCGCTGGGCGAGCGCTTCGCGATCGCCAGCTTCCGCAAGGGGGAGCTGATCTACTCGCCCTACGATCTCGGCGACGCCCTGTTCCTGATCGAGAGCGGCCGAGTCCGCCTGTTCCGAAGTGCCAGCGACGGCCGCCAGGTGACGCTGGCGCTGCTCGATCCCGGATCGTCCTTCGGCCAGATCACGATGCTCGACCACTCCATGCATGACGCCTACGCCGAGGCGATGACGGACTGCGTGCTTCGGGTGCTGCGGCTGCCGGAGCTGGAACGGGCGCTCGCCGAGCACCCGCGGATCGCCCTGAACCTGATGCGGTCGCTGGCCGAGCGGCTGCACGATGCCGAGGACCAGATCGAGTCGCTGGCGTTCCGGCCGGTGCCGGCCCGGCTGGCGGGGAAGCTGCTGGAGCTGATGGACCGCTACGGCCGCGTCACCCCGACCGGCATCCGCATCGACGAGCGCTTCACGCACATGCAGCTGGCCGAGATGATCGGCACCAGCCGCGAGACGCTGACCAAGGTGTTGAACGAGCTTCGCGACGCGCACCTGATCGACGTGCGCGAGCGGCTGGTGTGGGTGATCGACGCCGATGGGCTCGATCGCGTCAAGCGCTCCGCGTAGACGCTGGCAGAGCTCCCCCCGGCCCGCCTGCTCTATCATTCCCCGAGAACTTCCGAAAGAGGGTTGAGCAGTGGCTGAAACCGGAACCATGCGTGTCAAGAGCGGTCTCGCTGAGATGCTCAAGGGCGGCGTGATCATGGATGTGACCAACGCCGAGCAGGCGCGGATTGCCGAGGACGCCGGCGCCTGCGCCGTGATGGCGCTGGAGCGGGTTCCGGCCGACATCCGCCGCGACGGCGGGGTGGCGCGCATGTCGGATCCCGGCATGATCCGCGAGATCCAGCAGACGGTCACGATCCCGGTGATGGCGAAGGCGCGGATCGGGCACTTCGTGGAGGCCCAGATCCTGGAGGCGCTCGAGGTCGACTACGTCGACGAGTCCGAGGTGCTGACGCCGGCGGACGAGGCCAACCACATCAACAAGTGGGACTTCAAGGTGCCGTTCGTGTGTGGGGCGACCAATCTGGGCGAGGCGCTGCGCCGGATCAGCGAGGGCGCGGCCATGATCCGTTCCAAGGGCGAGGCCGGCACCGGCAACGTGGTCGAGGCGGTGCGCCACATGCGCGCGATCCTGGGCGAGATCCGCCGCCTGCAGACGATGGACGAGAACGAGCTGTACACGGCGGCCAAGGAGCACCGGGCGCCGTTCGAGCTGGTGCGGTTCGCGGCCGAGAACGGGCGGCTGCCGGTCGTCACGTTCACCGCCGGCGGGCTGGCCACGCCGGCCGACGCCGCGATGATGATGCAGCTCGGGGCCGACGGCGTGTTCGTCGGGTCGGGCATCTTCAAGAGCGGCGATCCCGCCCTGCGCGCGGCGGCGATCGTCAAGGCAACCACGCACTACAACGATCCCTCGCTGCTGGCCGAGATCTCCACCGGGCTGGGCGAGCCGATGGTCGGCATCGAGATGTCCGAGCTGGGCGAGGACGGCCTCCTGCAGACGCGTGGCTGGTAGGGTCGGAGTCCTCGCGCTTCAGGGCGCGTTTCGCGAGCACCTGGCCGCGCTCTCGAGCGTCGGGCTGGATCCGGTCGAGGTGCGACGCGCCGACCAGCTGGCAGGTCTGGCGGGGTTGGTGATCCCGGGCGGTGAGTCGACCACGATGTCCAAGCTGATGGTGGCCTATGACCTCGAGCAACCCATCCGCGAGCTGCACGCCGCCGGCGCGCCCGTGTTCGGCACCTGCGCCGGCATGATCCTGGTGGCGCGACACGCCGTGGACGGGGTGCCCGACCAGCGCTTCCTCGGCCTGATCGACATCGAGGTGCGCCGCAACGCCTTCGGCCGGCAGGTGGCCAGCTTCGAGGCCCCGATCGAGCTGGCCGGCGATACCCAGCCGCTCACCGGCGTGTTCATCCGGGCGCCGTGGATCGAGTCCGCCGGCGCCGAGGTGGAGGTGCTGGCGACGCACGAAGGCCATCCCGTCGCGGCCGTCCAGGGCGACGTGCTCGTGTGCGCCTTCCACCCCGAGCTGACGCCGGACCGCCGCCTGCATCGCCGGTTCGCTGAGATGGTCGAGCGCTCGCCGCGGGCGGTGGCGGCATGAGCGGTCACTCCAAGTGGTCGACGATCAAGCACAAGAAGGGCGCCGAGGACAAGAGGCGGGGCAAGCTCTTCACCAAGCTCTC
>JAWVDZ010000211.1:0-4744 GCA_033856955.1 Gaiellales bacterium | reverse complement strand
GTCGACATCGGCTACAAGTCGGAGGGGGTCATCCTCTCCAACGAGCTGTCGATCCGTAAGTCGGCGAACCCGTTCGACGAGGTCGAGATGGGGGAGGAGGTCGACGCCCTCGTCCTGACCAAGGAGGATCAGGACGGCCGGCTGATCCTGTCCAAGAAGCGCGCCCGCTTCGAGAAGGCGTGGCGCCGCATCGAGGCCGCCGCCGAGAGCGGCGAGCCGGTCGAGGGCGCCGTGATCGAGGTCGTCAAGGGCGGCCTGATCATCGACCTCGGCGTGCGCGGCTTCCTGCCCGCGTCGCTGGTGGACATCCGCCGCGTCCAGGATCTCGACGAGTACCGCGACCAGACGCTGCGCTGCAAGGTGATCGAGCTCAACCGCAGCCGGAACAACGTCGTTCTGTCGCGTCGCGCCGTGCTCGAGGAGGAGCGCCGTGAGCAGCGCCAGCAGATCCTCGACCGGCTCTCGCCGGGCGCCGAGGTGGAGGGCGTGATCTCGAACATCGTCGACTTCGGCGCCTTCGTCGACCTGGACGGCATCGACGGCCTGATCCACATCTCCGAGCTCTCCTGGAGCCACGTCAACCATCCTTCCGAGGTGCTCGAGATCGGGCAGACTGTGAAGGTCAAGGTGCTGGATGTCGACCGTGATCGCCAGCGGATCTCGCTCGGCCTGAAGCAGACGCAGACCGATCCCTGGCAGCGCGTGATCGACGAGACCCATCAGGGCGACGTCGTGGTCGGCCGCATCACCAAGGTGGTCACGTTCGGTGCCTTCGCCGAGATCCTGTCCGGCGTCGAGGGCCTGATCCACATCTCGGAGCTGGCCGACCATCACGTCGAGAACCCGCGTGACGTGGTCAACCAGGGCGACGAGGTGAACGTGAAGGTGATCGAGATCGACGCCGAGCGCAGGCGGCTCTCGCTGTCCCTGAAGCGGGTCGAGGCCGGCGAGACGGTCAAGCGGATCGAGATGGACGGCACCACGACCGGGATCGCCGAGCAGCCGATGCCCAACCTCGGCCTGTCCGAAGAGGTGTTCGCCGACGTCGAGCCCGAGGGTGAGCCGGACGAGCCGGCGGCCGAGCCGGATCAGCCCGACCTGTCCGCGGAGCCCGATCTGGCCGCCGAGCCGGAGCCCGTCGAGGAAGCCGAGCCGGAGCCTGCCTCGGAGGCGGAGGCGGAGCCCGATCTGGCCGCCGAGCCGGAGCCGGTCGTGGAAGCCGAGCCCGAGCCGGAGCCGGAGCCCGCCGTGGAGCCGGAGCCCGAGCCCGACGCCGCGCCGGAGGAAGAGCCCGCCGCGGAGCCTGCCGCCGAAGAGGCGCCGGAGGAGTAGTGCGCCCGCCCCTGGTCGTCGGGTTGACCGGCGGCATCGGGTCGGGCAAGTCGGAGGCGCTGGCCGCGTTCCGGCGTCACGGTGCGTCCGTCCTTTCCAGCGACGAGGTGGTGCGCGAGCTGTACCAGCGCCCGGACGTGATCCGGGCGGTGGCCGAGCACTTCGGCCCCCAGGCGCTGGACGCCGACGGGTCGGTCGATCGCGCCCGCGTCGCAGAGCGAGTGTTCGCAGATGCCGAGCAGCGCAGCTGGCTGGAGGGCCTCCTGCTGCCGCTGATCGCGGAGCGCTTCTCGCAGTGGCGCGACGCCGAGACCGCCGCCGGAGCCCTGCTGCTGGTTCACGAGGCGCCGACGCTGTTCGAGGCCGGCATCGAGCGCCGATACGACACGATCGTCACCGTCACGGCACCCCAGGACGTGCGCGAGGCGCGCCGGCCGGGCGCTTCGCAGCGGATGGCGCACCAGTTGCCCGAGGACGAGAAGGTGGCCCGCTCGCAGCACGTCTTTCACAACACCGGCAGCCTCGATGATCTCGACCGCTGGGTGTCCGAGCTGGTGCGCGAGCTGGCGTGAGGCGGCTGCTGGCGGCCGTTGCGGTGCTGGGCGCGCTGGCGCTGGCGGGCTTCCTGGTGGTGCGCGCCGAGCAGCCCGGCTGGTGGGTGCGCCTGTGGTACCCGCTCGATTACGCGCCGGTCGTTTCGGGCAACGCGCGGCTCTACCACCTCGATCCGGCTCTGGTCGCGGCCGTCATCTACGAGGAGTCCCAGTTCGACCCCAAGGCCCGCAGCGGCGCCGGCGCGGTTGGGCTGATGCAGCTTCTGCCCGACACCGCGCGCGGCATCGCGCTGCACACCGGCGGCACGAGGTTCAACCCCGCCACCGACCTGCTCGACCCCGATCTGAACGTGCGCTACGGGTGCTGGTACCTCAACCACCTGCGCCAGAAGTACGCCCGCTATCCGAACGGCCCCGAGCTGGCGCTGGCGGCCTACAACGCCGGGCAGACCAACGTGGACAGCTGGATCGCCGCCACGCCGGCCGGGCAGCCGGTCGAGATCCGGTTCGCCGAGACGCGCGAATACGTCGCCGACGTGGAGCGCCTGGAGAAGCTGTACCGCCGCGCATACGGCGACCAGTTGGGAAGCTGAGGTCTCCTTACCACAGCGTCCCGCGTTGCCAAGCACCAACGGTGGTGGTGGGCCGGGGAGGGGTCAGACCCCGTTCGGGGTCAGACACCCCAAGCACTGTGCGCGCGACCGGGGTCTGACCCGTCCCGCAACGCCGCGCGTCGTCAGATCGCGCTGGCCGCGATCACGGCCCGCCCGGCCGTGCGGCTGGCGCGGGTGACTCGGAAGCCGGCCGCCAGCACCGCCGCCTCAAGGGCCAGGGGCGAGATCGGGTGCAGGGTCAGCTCGTGCGTGCGCTCACCGCTCGAGTCGCTGATGTCGAGCGCGTAGACGATGCTCTCACCGCCTTGGTGGACGAACCGGGCCTGGACGCGCGCCACCGGGTCGTCGCGCCACACGCCCGACTTGATCCGCTCGCTGAAGTCACGGATCGCCACCATCAGGGCGCCGCCGCCCTTGAGGCACGCGCGCATCGACTGCAGCGCCATCGGAAGCTGGCTGCGGGACAGCATCGGCAGCGCGTTGCCGACCGAGATCACGGCGTCGAAGCGGTCTTCGAACGCCTGGTCGAGGGAGCACACGTCGATCGGCTTGTACTCCACGTCCGGCAGTCGCCGGCGGGCGCGCCGGAGCATCGCGGGGGAGGAGTCGGCTCCGGTCACGGCCCAGCCGATCCTGTGCGCCGCGTCCAGCGAGAGCCCGGCGCCGCACGTGCAGTCGAGCAGCCTGCCGTCCGGCACGACCGGGAGATGCCGGTTCATGATCTGCACCAGCCGGTGGACCTGCGTGTCCCAGTCGGCGTAGATCAGGTCGTAGTCGGCGGCGATCTGGGGATCGTTGAGGTTCGCGTCGCTCATGCAAAGTGGTCGCGGATCAGGCCCAGCGAGCGGTGGGTCACCCTGCGCAGGCGGGATCGCAGGGTGAGCGGCTCGATCAGGCGGACGACCCCAGCCGCTTCGTACTCGAGCCGGATCGTGACGGTCGATCCGCCTTTCCTGGCCGCCACGGAGATCGTCTGTGAGAAGCTGCGAAACGGCATCCCCTCACCCTCCACGAGGCGCACGCTGGAGCGCCTGGGCGGCTCGAAGGCCGTGTACTCGCCGACCCAGGATGGTGCCATCCTCCGGCCGCGCACGTGCAGCCTGGCACCAGCAGCCGGGGAGCCGCCATCGACCGTCGCGCTCTCGGCGGATGCGTCCCAGCTGCCGCGGTTCGCCGGGTCGTGGAGGTAGGCGAACACGGTCGCGGGAGCCGCCGCCGCGTCCACCTGCTGCTCGATCACCACCGCCATGCCCCGAATCTACACGGCAATGTTGGCGTGGGCGTACCGCGAACGCCCGTTCGGTAGACTTCCAGTCATGCCCGAGATGCGCGTCTCCGCTGCCTACGAGCCCACCGGTGACCAGCCGCGGGCGATCGCGGAGCTGACCGAGTGCGTGAACCGCGGCGATCGCTTCACGACCCTGCTGGGCGCGACCGGCACCGGCAAGACGCACACCGTCGCCCGGCTGGTCGAGCAGGTGCAGAAGCCGACGCTGGTGATCGCCCACAACAAGACGCTGGCAGCCCAGCTGTGCAACGAGTTCCGCGAGTACTTCCCGCACAACGCGGTCGAGTACTTCGTCAGCTACTACGACTACTACCAGCCCGAGGCCTACCTGCCCACGTCCGACACGTACATCGAGAAGGACAGCTCGATCAACGACGACATCGACCGGCTGCGGCACGCCGCCACCGCCGCGCTGTTCGCGCGCCGCGACGTCCTGATCGTGGCCTCCGTGTCGTGCATCTATGGCATGGGCTCCCCCGATCGCTACGAGGAGATGGTGCTGTTTCTGGCGGTCGGGGACGAGCGGCCGCGCGAGCGGATGCTCGAGAAGCTGGTCTCCATCCAATACGCGCGAAACGACGTGGTGCTTGGACGCGGCAAGTTCCGCGCCCGCGGCGACGTGATCGAGGTGCAGCCGGCCAACATGGAGACCGCCTACCGGATCTCGCTGTTCGGAGATGAGGTGGAGTCGATCTCGCACTTCGATCCGATCACCGGCGAGGTGCTGTCCAAGCTCGACCACCTGGCGATCTACCCGGCCACGCACTACGCGATGGAGCGCGAGCAGGTGGAACGGGCGGTGGGCGGCATCGGCGAGGAGATGCGCGATCGGCTGCGCGAGCTCGAGTCCGAGGGCAAGATGCTGGAGGCCCACCGGCTGCGCTCCCGCACCGAGTACGACATGGAGATGCTGCGCGAGATGGGCTTCTGCAACGGGATCGAGAACTACTCGCGGA
>JAWVDZ010000210.1:0-6277 GCA_033856955.1 Gaiellales bacterium | reverse complement strand
TGGAGCCCGGCCGGCTGAACGTGCAGCAGCGTGCCGGCGTGATCGAGCGCGTCGAGCGCATCCGGCGCCGAGAAGCCGAACTTGGAGCCGTGGTGTCCGGTCATGATCTTGTGATGCGTGTCGGCCTCGATCCCGGGGGTGACACGCATCAGCACCCGCTGGACGCGCCCGGCCTCGGCCGCCAGCGCGTCGATCTGGTCGAGCTCATGGTGGTGGTCTGCCACGATCAACGCGGCGCCGGCGGCAATCGCCGAGCCGAGGTCAGCCCGCGACTTGTTGTTGCCGTGGACGACGATCAGGGCGGGATCGACGCCGGCCCGAAGCGCCGCCGCCAGCTCCCCCTCGGATGCCACGTCCGCGCCCAGCCCCTCGTCCGCCAGCACCCGGATCACGTCCACGGTGGCGTTGGCCTTGCACGCGTAGACCGCCCGTGAGGCTCGCGGGTAGGACTCGAGCCCTCTCAGATAGGCGCGGGCGCGCCGGCGCAGCTCGGCCTCGTCGTAGACGTAGAGCGGCGTGCCGAATTGCTCCGCCAGCTGGGAAGCCGTGACGCCTCCGATCGTCAGCTCATTCACAGCTCGGCGACCGCGGCGCGGGCGCGGGCCAGCTGCTCTGCCAGCGCCTGGGGCGACTGACGGCCGGCGGCGGCCTCGGCCGCGCTCGGCTGGTCGAACCGCTCGCCGGCCGCGACCCGCTCCGCTACCCGGCCGTGGGCCTCGCGGAACGGCACGCCCTCGCGCACCAGCTGCTCGGCCAGGTCGGTGGCGACGCTGCTTCCGTCGCTCGCCGCCTCGGCCATCCGCGCCGTGTCGAAGCGCAGGCCGCGGATGCAGACGGTCAGCGCCGCCAGCGCGCCCAGCAGGTCGTCGAGCTGGTCGAAGGCCGCCCGCTTGTCCTCCTGGAGGTCGCGGTTGTAGGCCAGCGGCAGCCCCTTCAGCGTCGCCAGCAACCCGGCCAGGCGGCCGATCGCGGTGCCGGCCTTGCCGCGCGCCAGTTCGGCGGCATCGGGGTTCTTCTTCTGCGGCATCATCGAGCTGCCCGTGGCGGCGCTGTCGTCGAGCTCGGCGAAGCCGTATTCCGAGGACGTCCACAGCACCAGCTCCTCGCCGATCCGCGACAGGTGCACCATGCACAGCGCCGCCGCGTAGCACAGCCCGGCCAGGTAGTCGCGGTCGGACACGGCGTCGATCGAATTCTCGAACCGGCGGGCGAAGCCAAGCTCCTTGGCCACCCAGTCCGGGTCGAGCGGCAGGCTCGATCCGGCCAGCGCGCCCGCCCCCAGCGGGCACACGTCGGCGGCCTCACGGACCTGCCCGAAGCGGCGGCCGTCGCGCGCCAGCGCCCACACGTGCGCGGCCAGGTGGTGGCCCAGCCAGACCGGCTGCGCCCGCTGGCCGTGGGTGTAGCCGGGCAGCACGGCGCCGCCGTCACGCTCGGCGCGGTCGAGCAGGGCCGAGGCCAGGTCGCGCACCGCCTCGATCGCCTGGCCGCAGGCCTCCTTCGCCCACAGCCGCATCGCCGTCTGCACCTGGTCGTTGCGGCTGCGGCCGGCGTGCACGCGCGGCCCAAGCTCACCCAGCAGCCGCTCGATCGCGGAGTGCACATCCTCGTCGCCTGCGTCCGGCTCGACCTCGACGGAGGCCAGCGCCGCCACGATCGCGTCCGCTTCGGCCGACTCGATCAGGCCCTGCCGGGCCAGCATCCGGACGTGCACCGCGCTCGCCCGCAGGTCGTGGGCCAGCAGACGCCGGTCGACCGCGAGCGAGGCGGTGAAGTCGAGGATTGCTGGGTCGAGGCCGCCGGCCAGGCGGCCGCTCCAGAGCGGTCCGGTCACACCCCGACTGTATCGGTCTGGGCCGCGGCTGCAGCCCACGTCTTGGTGGGAAGCGACCAGACATGGATGAAGCCGGCCGCCGCGCCGTGCTCGAAGCGGTCGCCCTCCTCGTAGGTCGCCAGCCCGTGGTCGTACAGCGAGGCCTCGGCCGTGCGTCCGACCACGGCGCATCCGCCGCGGTACAGCTTCACCCGCGCGGTGCCCGTGACCGCGCCCGTGACCTGGGCCATGAACGCCTGCAGGGCGGCGCGAAGCGGCGAGAACCAGAGGCCGTTGTAGACCAGCGTCGCGTACTGCAGCGCGAGCTGCTGCTTGGTGTGGGCGAGGTCGCGCTCGCAGACCAACTCCTCCACCCCGGCGTAGGCCGCCAGGAGCAGCGCCGCGGCCGGCGTCTCGTAGATCTCGCGGCTCTTGATGCCGACCAGCCGGTTTTCGATCATGTCGATGCGGCCGACGCCGTGCGCACCGGCCAGCGCCGACGCGCGGGCGATCAGCGAGACGATGTCCATCGGCTCGCCGTCGATCGCGACCGGCACGCCCTGCTTGAACTCGACCTCGACCACCTGGGGAGCGGGAAGCGCGCGCTCGGGGGCGATCGTGAGCGCGAATGCCTGCTCCGGCGCCGCCGTCCAGGGATCCTCCAGCGGACCCGCTTCGATTGACCGGCCCCACAGGTTGTGGTCGACCGAGTAGGCCGCGCCCGACTTGACCGGCACCTCGATGCCGTGCTGGTCGGCATAGGAGATCTCCTGCTCGCGCGTCATGCCCCAGTCGCGCACGGGGGCGAACACCGCCAGATCGGGCGCGAGCGCGGCCACCGCCGTCTCGAACCGCACCTGGTCGTTGCCCTTGCCGGTGCAGCCGTGGGCGACCGCGGTGGCGCCGCGCTCGCGCGCGACGGCCACCAGCTGCTTGGCGATCAGCGGTCGAGACAGCGCCGACACGAGCGGGTAGCGACCCTCGTAGAGCGCGCCGGCCTGGAGGATCGGCAGCACGTACTCGGTCGCGAACTCATGGCGGGCGTCCGCGATCACGACGTCGCTTGCGCCGGCGGCCAGCGCGCGAGCCGAGACGGCCTCGTGGTCGATCCCCTGGCCGACATCGACCAGCAGGGCGATCACGTCGGCGGCGTACTCGTCGGCCAGCCAGCGCAGGGCGACGGAGGTGTCGAGTCCGCCCGAGTAGGCGAGGACGATTGTGTCGTTCACGGTGTCTCCTTCTGCAACTGCTCGATCATGCGAATCAGGTCATGGCCGGTGTGGGGCTCGCGCGCGATCAGCGCGGCCGTGTCGTCACCGGCGATGGTGCCGATGATCTCGGGAAAGGAGGCGTTGTCGAACGCGAATGCGACCGGATGCGCATTCGCCGGCCCGGTCTTCAAGACGACCAGGTTGCCCGACGCCTCCATCGTACGGACGAGCCCCAGCGCCAGCACGACCGCGCCCACCGGGTCGGCCGGGGTCAGGTCGGACTCCTCCGACAGCGCGTAGACCAGCCGGCCGTGGCGGCGCACGCGCACCACGCCCATCCGGTCGAGGTCGCGCGAGACGGTGGCCTGGGTCACCTCGTGCCCGCGGCGGGCGAGCAGCCGCTGAAGCTGGAGCTGGGTGGAGACCTCGTTCTCGTCCAGCAGCTCCGTGATGATGCGGTGTCGGTCGTTCATGCGGTCACCATCGTCTCCGCTCCTATCCAGACGCGCCACACGCCGGCCGTGAGCGCGGCCAGCCCGGCGTCGAGCTTGGGGATCATGCCTCCGGTCACGTGGCCGGCGTCGATCAGGCCGGGGACGCTGGTGGCGCGGACGCGGCGAAGCACCCGGCCGTCACCGTCCAGCACGCCCGGCACGTCGCTCAGAAAGACCAGCTCGGAGGCCCGCAGGGCGCCCGCGACGGCGGCGGCTGCGTGGTCGGCGTTCACGTTCAGGCCGCAGGCGGTGGGCGGCAACACCGGCACGATGCCGGAGGCCAGCAGCGCCCGGATGCCGATCTGCTCGACCGACGTGACCCGCCCCACCAGCCCCAGCGTGCTGTCGGCCCACGGCTCGGCGACCAGCGCATCGCGCATCGGCCGCGCGGCGACCCCCTCAGCCTCGAGCTCGGTGCAGAGCCGTGCGTTCTCGGCCGCCACGGCCTGCTCGACGATGCCGAGCACGGCGGCGTCGGTGACCCGCAGCCCATCCACGAACCGCGGCTCGATGCCCGCCTCGCGGCAGCGAGCCGAGATCTGCGGCCCGGCGCCGTGCACCACCACGACGTCGCGGCCGCTCGCCCGCAGCGCCGCGATCGTGGCTGCCGCACCGAGCGAGGCGCCGCCCACCTTGACGACGACGATCATGACGTCCTCGCGCTGTTGAACTCGACGTAGTCGGGCGAGAGATCGGATGCGATCACGGTCGCCGAGCCGGCCCCGAGGCCGAGTGAGATCGCGACCTCGACCTCGGGGCTGTCGAGCGCGGCCCGGGCGTTGGCGTCCGAGCCCAGCACGCCGGCACCGCCCAACACGATCGGCACGCCGCCCACCGCGACCGCCACCCGGTCGGGGTCGAGGTGCACGCCCGCGGCGCCGAGCGCGGCCAGGATCCGGCCCCAGTTGGGATCGCCGCCGTGCAGCGCGCACTTGACCAGCACGTTCTCGGCCACGCCGCGGGCGGCCGCGCGCGCCTCGGGCCCGCTGATCGCGCCGGTCACGGTGTAGGTGCAGACGCGCGTCGTGCCCTCGCCGTCGCGCACCACCTGCTTGGCCAGGTCGAGCATCAGCTCGCCGAGCGCCTCGGCCAGCAGCCGCACCCGCCGCCCACTCTCGACGACCACGCCGGAGGCGCCGTTTGCAAGCATGAAGACGCAGTCGTTGGTGCTGGTGCAGCCGTCCACCGAGATGGCGTTGAACGACCCGGCAACGGCCTGCCGGAGCACGCGGCGAAGCGCAGCGTGTGGCACCTCGGCGTCCATCGTGACGTGCGCCAGCGTGGTCGCCATGTCGGGCCGGATCATTCCGGCGCCCTTCGCCACTCCGCCGATCCGCACGGTGGTGCCGCCGATCTCGATCTGGGTGTGGGCGAGCTTGGGAAAGGCGTCAGTGGTGCGGATCGCGTTCGCGGCCTGGCGGCCGTTGGTGCCGGCCATCCGCCCGGCGGCGGCCTGGATGCCGGTGACGACGGCGTCGATCGGGAGCGGCACGCCGATCACTCCGGTCGAGGCGACCAGCACCTCGCGAGGATCGATCGCCAGCGCGTCGGCGGCAGCGTTCACCATCGTCCAGGCGTCGCGGCGGCCGGCGTCGCCGGTGCAGGCGTTGGCCGAGCCGGAGTTGGTGACGATCACGCGGGCGCTACCGGCCTGGATCTGGGCGCGGCTGACGGTCACCGGGGCTGCGACGACGCGGTTGGTGGTGAAGACGCCGGCGGCCGAGGCGGGCCGGTCGGACGCGAACAGCGCGAGGTCGGCCTTGCCGCTTCGCTTCATGCCGCAGGAGGCGATGCCGGCCGAGAAGCCGCGCGGGTAGCAGGCGCCTACAGCCACGACGCCTCCGCCGGCAGGCCCAGCGTCTCGTCGAAGCCGAGCATCAGGTTGGCGTTCTGGATCGCCTGACCGGCCGCTCCCTTGACCAGGTTGTCGATCGCGGCCGAGACGACGACCGCGCCCCGATCGGCGTCCGCCCAGGCCTTGACCTGGCAGAGGTTGGTGCCGCGCAGCGACTGCGTCCGGACGCCGTCCGAGTAGCTGACGAACGGCTCGCCGTGGTAGCGGCCGAGGAAGAGGTCGTCCAACTCGGCCTGCGTGACCGGCGCGGTCATGCGGCCGTACGCGGTCACCAGCAGTCCACGGTTGAACGGCGCCAGGTGGGGCGTGAACGTGACCGTCTGCGGAGAGCCGGCCACCGCCGAGAGCTGCTGCTCGATCTCGACCTGGTGGTGATGGCCGACGGGCGAGTAGGGCGCGATGCCCTCCGCGGCGGCGCAGAAGAGGTTTGCGTCGGTCGGCTTCTTGCCGGCGCCGGAAACGCCCGACTTGCCGTCCACGACGACGTGCGACTCGATCGCGCCGGCCTCGACCAGCGGCGCGAGGGCGAGCAGCGCGGCGGTGGCGTAGCAGCCCGGGTTCGCGATCGCCCCCGACGTGGCGAACGCGACCCGGTGCAGCTCCGGAAGGCCGTACTGCCACTCTGCTCGCAGATCGGCAGACAGGTCCACGACCGGCACACGCGCACTGGCCAGCTCCGAAGCGATCTCGCCGGAGGCGCCATGGGGGAGCGCAAGGAAGACGATGTCGCTCTCAGCCAGGGCGCGTGTGTCGGCCGTGCACGCTGCAGCCGCCAGCCGGGGGTGCGATGCCAGCAGCCGGTGCAGCTCGCGGCCGGCGTAGCCGGACGAGCCGGCGATCCCGGCGGTGGCGATGGCTGGCGAGGCGGTGGTGAGCACGGTCATGCTGCATGAGTATACACAAC
>JAWVDZ010000209.1:0-2842 GCA_033856955.1 Gaiellales bacterium | reverse complement strand
CGGCCAGGGCCGCCTCGCCGAACCGGTCCTTCCACGGGGCGCCGATCAGCGTGCCGCCGTCATCGCTTGCCAGCGCAACCATCGGGCCGTTGACCTCGGTGATCCGCCCGTCGCGGTCGACCACCGCGGCGGCGGCGGCGGGACCGGGCTCGCCGAGCGACCGGGAGGTGGGCGCCGGTGTCTGCCGGTCCGCCGCGGGATCGGCCTGGCTGCCGAGGTTCGCGGCGAGTGGCGTCTGAGCGTTGGCTCGTCCCATGATGGTGACCCAGTCTCTAGCCGCCCCGGCCCAGTTACCTCAGGGCCACGAGTGCACCACGGGGATAGCCATTTCACGTACCTTTTGCCAGGGATCAACCCATTATTACACAAATACGACCATATAACGGATCTACACCTACTTATGCTTGCCTCGGGAACGGATGCGCCCGCCTAGTTGGCATCCACCTCGGCGACTTCATCCGCTCGGACCGGCCCGGCCGGATGGAGCCGATGAGGAGATCGTCCGCAAGACAACACGGCTCAGCCAGAGGCCGGCAACCGGGTGGCCAGCCCTGTGACCCGGCGGTTTGACCATCGGGTTAGCCTGCGCACATGGCAGGCCTGGGACTCGTGGCTTGGCCGCCTGAGCCGATCAGGACAGAGCGGCTCGTACTCCGTGAGCCCGAGGCGCGGGACCGTGCGGCGTTCATCGAGCTGCTCGCCTCGCCAGAGGTGCACGCCTACCTCGGCGGTCCCCGCCCGCGTGACGAGCTTGAGCGCGAAATGCCTGGGGTGCCCGAGCGGTGGCCCGGAGGTTTCGTCGTTGATCTCGACGGGGCGATGATCGGCCAGATCCTGCTCAGGAGAGCAACGGGGCACCGTCGCCCGGCTGCCGTGGGAAAGGCCGATCTCGGCTACCTCTTCCTGCCGCGGGCGTGGGGATTCGGATACGCCGCCGAGGCATGCGCGGCGGCACTCGGCTGGTTCGACGGCGTCCTTCCCGGCGAGCCGGTGGTGCTCACCACCCAGACCGCGAACGTCAGCTCGATGCGCCTCGCGGCGAAGCTGGGGTTCACCGAGGTAGAGCGGTTCCATGCCTGGGACGCCGAGCAGTGGCTCGGCCTGCGGTCCCCGCTCACGCGTCCGCACTGGCCGGCCCGCTCATCGCCACGACCGTAGGTGGCACTGGCCCGCGAGCGTTGCACGTCGTGACGCGCGGAGGGCGGCTGCGGCGGACGAGCGCTGGGGCGCGCTCGCCAGCCCCACCAGCGCTCAGCAGTCGAACACCGACCAGCAGATGTCGTTCCGCAACCGCTGGTCGTCGAGCACAAGCTCGCGAATCGCGTCCGGGAGCTGGTCGCGCTGCCAACGGCACTCGAAACGTCCTTCGGCATCGCCCTCGCCGTCCGGCGCAGCAGCACGTGCGGCCTTGATCGCATACGCGGCCGCTCCGAGTTCGTGCGCGGCGACGTGTGCGACGGCTCCCGCCTGGCCAGCGGCGTAGGCGGCATGCCGTGCCGCCCCACGCAGGTCTCTGGCCGCGCCCATCGCATGGCCGCCCGCCGCGCGAGCCTGCATCATCGCGACGTCACCACGCACCCAGGCGCGGGCGTGGTCGATCGCCTCACGTGGTCGTCGATCCTCGGGCCGCACCGACTCGAACAGGTGAAGGACGTGCTCGGCGCACGCCGCTGCCCAAAGCGCGAGGAGATGATGGTCCGAATCAGTGAGCGTCCCGCCGCGGCGAACTGTGATGAAGCGAGAGTCTCGAGTTTTCGGGAGGATCACGGTTGGACTCTCCTTCTGAGGGACCGCGCCGATCTTCAGCGGTAGCGTCATTTTTGGGCACCAGAGCAAGCGACGTTAGTGGCTCGCGAGCAGCGGCAGATGAGCGCACTCGGCTGTGGTACGCGGCCGACCCAGCACAAGGCGGCGCCAGTCGTCGCCCGCATCCGCGCCGCTCATCACGGCCCCAGTCTGCCCGCATCTGCCGTCCGGTCATCGGTGCGACGATCGGCCGCACGACAGTGCGTGGCTGGCCGACTGCGAGCCGCTTTAGTACCCCAGTTGTCACGCCGGATTCCTGCTCAGGGCTTGAGTGGGCGCGCTGGTCTCGCGGGTAGGCTCGGGCACCGTGACCGACGACGTTCGCGCTGCCTTCCGCCGGCTGCACTCGGCCGGCACGTTCGTGCTTCCGAACCCGTGGGACGTGCCATCGGCGCGGCTGCTCGAACACCTCGGCTTCCCCGCCCTGGCCACGACGAGTTCCGGGTTTGCCGCCTCACTCGGCCGCACGGACCAGCACGTCACCCGAGACGAACTGGCTGCCCATGTCGCCGCGCTCACCGCGGCCGTACGGGTGCCGGTGTCGGTCGACGCCGAACGTGGGTACGCCGACGATCCGGCAGGCGTTGCCGAGACCGTACGGATGCTCGCCGACGCCGGTGCCAGCGGCGTGTCGATCGAGGACTACGACCCGGGCACAGCCCGCATCGCACCCGTTGACGTCGCCGCCGAACGGATCGCCGCCGCCGCGAGCGTGTGCAGCCGCTATGGCATGGTGCTCACCGGCCGGGCGGAAAACCACCTCTACGGGACCAGCGATCTGCACGACACGATCGCGCGCCTGATCGCATACCGAGACGCCGGCGCGGCATGCGTGTACGCGCCCGGCCTGACGGACCTCGGTGACATCGCGCGGGTGGTCGGCGAGGTCGGCGTCGCGGTCAACGTCCTGGCGTTGCGAAACGGCCCCACGGTGTCCCAGCTCGCGGATATCGGCGTGCGCCGGGTATCCACCGGGGGCAGCTTGGCCTGGGCGGCATACGGGGCACTCGTGCACGCCGCCATGGAACTGCGCGAC
>JAWVDZ010000208.1:0-2749 GCA_033856955.1 Gaiellales bacterium | reverse complement strand
CGCTGCAGCTGGCACGCGCAGGCGCCTCGGTGGCGCGCCTGCGTGCCGACGACGACGTCAAGGCCGTGCTCTCGGCGGCCATCGCACGGAGCGCAGGGCATGCCTGAGCGGCTGGCCGTGCTGGCGGCGATTGCCGTGTTCAGCGGCTGGCACTGGCGGGAGCTGGAGCGCCCCCAGGTCGCGGTGGCCGAGCTTGCGCTGCTGGCTGTGCTGGCAACCATCCCCGGCCTACTGGCTGCGATCGGCCGGCGGCGCTGGGCGTTCGCCAGCATCCCGGTCGTGATCTGGTGCGCGGTCTGGGCGACGTTCGGTTACCAGCCGTGGGAGTTCGGCCATCGAATCTACCCGCTGCGGGTCCTGATCGGCCTTCAGGACGGCGCCCGCAGCTGGTTCGACGCCGTCACGCCGTTCGACGGCGGCCGGTTCGCGCTCACCGGATCGCTGGTCGAGCTCGCCTTCTTCGCCCTGATGGCCGTGCTGGCGTGGCTGCTGCTCGACGGCCGGTTCGCGCTCAGCTCGGTGGCGGCGGGCTTCGCGCTGTTCGCGATCCCCAGCACGGCGCTGACGTCCCCCGACAGCGGGCTGCGAGCGGCCGTCTTCCTCGCCCTCGCGCTGGCGACGATCGCCGTCTGCCAGCGGCAACGGCCCGTGCGCGGCATCGAGTTCGGCCAGTTCGCGGTGCTGGCGACGGCCACCATCGCCGTCGGTCTGGTCGTGGCGACGGCGCCCGGCGTTGCCAAGGGCGCCCTGTTCGACTGGCGACACTGGAACCCGCTGGGCGGCGACCAGAACAAGGTCAGCGTCGCCTACGTCTGGGATCAGCAGTACGGCGATCTCAAGTGGCCCAAGAAGCGCACGATCGTGTTCGAGGTCGCTTCCCCCAGCCCGCACTACTGGAAGGCCGGCGTCCTGAACGATTTCGAGACCGACCACTGGCAGGCCGGCCCCAGCATCCAGCAGGACTACACGGACACATCGGCGATCGGGATCCCCGACACGTCGCTGCCGGCCAAGGCGGCGATCCCGGATCATCGCAGCGACATCGTCCTGGCCTCGTTCAAGATCGAGGGCTTGGCGGACGACCACCTGCTGTCGACGGGACAGCCGATCCGCTACGACCTCGATCAGTCCACGAAGGCCACGCTCTACACCGACGGCACGGCCGTGGTCGAGCACGACCCCGACCGCGGCGCGACCTACACGCTGCGCGGATACGCGCCCGATCCCACACCGAGCCAGCTGGCCGACGCCGGGACGTCCTTCCCATTCGCGATCGCCAGCGGCAACCTGCTGAAGGGCAGCAGCGTTCCGATCTGGGGAACCCACGGGGCGGGCGACTCGGCGGCGATCGCCGGCCTGATCGGAAAGCCGCTGCAGACCGCCGTCGCGCAGGTCTGGCAGCTCTCCGGCGCCGACAAGACCAACACCGAGTACGCCGCGGTGGTGGCGGTGGAGGCGTACCTGCGGGCACGGCCGTTCGCGTATGACCAGACTCCCAGCTACCGGCCTGACACCCCCGTGCTGGCCGACTTCCTGCTGCGGTCGCACCGCGGCTACTGCCAGATGTTCTCCGGTTCGATGGCGCTGGTGCTTCGCTCCTACGGCATTCCGGCGCGGGTCGCCGTTGGCTTCACGGAGGGCCACCAGACCTCACCCGGCCACTATGCGATCGCGGACCGGGACGCCCATTCGTGGGTCGAGGTCTACTTCCCCAAGTACGGCTGGCTTCCCTTCGATCCGACACCCACCCGGAATCTGGCCGCGCAGGCCTCGACGTCCAGCACGGGGTTTGCCAAGGTCGCCCGCGTCGGGGACGCCTGGGTGAGGAGCATTCCGCGAGACGTCGCGCTGAGTCACCAGATCGGTCCGGCCGGCGGGCCTACTGGCCCCCACGGCTTGAACCGGGACACCACCGGCCATCACGGTTTGGGGTCAGGTGCATCGGGCGGAGCGCTGCCGGCAGCGCAGCACCATCGCAGCCTGCTGCTATGGGTGCTGTCCGCGGCGCTGCTTCTGGTGGGCGCGGTGGCCGCGCTCAAGCTGGCGGTCGTTCGCTGGCGCTACCTGCGGCGCGGGCCGCGGGGGCAGTCGGCGGCGGCCTACCACGAGCTCTCGACCTACGTCGGCGACCAGGGCATCGCCGTTCCCGCCAACGCCACCTTCGAGGAGCTGGCCGCGATCGTCCGCGCCACCTGGGGAGTCGACGCCAGCGCGCTCGCCACCGCCGGAAGCGCCGCCCGCTACGCGCCGCCTGCGGACGCCGCCGCGGCCGGCCACGAGGTGCGGCCCGAGCTTCGCCGGGTGAAGCGCAGCATCCGCGGCTACCTCTCCCTCCGGGAGCGGGCGGAGGGAGCTTTGCGGCTACGCTCAGTGCTGGCACAGACCACCCACCTGGAGTGAGGTGGGAATCTCAAGCGCCATCCGCCACGAGCCGATGACGAAGCCAGAGATGCAGCACGACGACACCTACGATCTCTACCAGCAGGGGCGCGCGCACCTCGACCGGGGCGACAACGCGCAGGCCACGGTCGCGCTCGAGAAGGCAAAGCGGCGCGAACCCGACAAGGCCTCGATCCGGGAGGCGCTGGGAGTCGCCTACCTGCGGCTGCGCCGCTATCGCGAGGCGGCGGCCGAGTTCGAGCACATCCTGGACGCCGCCCCCGCGAACGACTACGCCCACTACTGCCTGGGCCGCTGCCTGACCCGGATGGGCCAGCCGCGGCTGGCCGCCGGCCACTACAAGATGGCC
>JAWVDZ010000207.1:0-4782 GCA_033856955.1 Gaiellales bacterium | reverse complement strand
AGCGGCGTGGCGTGCCCTGGACGGCCCGGTCGACGGCCTCCAGCCGCTCGAGATGCGAGATCGCCTCCACCAGCGCGAAGCGCTGCTCGTGGAAGCCGAGCGGCTCGTCGGCCCAGATCAGCTGGGCCGCCTCGTAGGCGGTCTCGGCTCCGCCGGCGAGGGCGGCCGCGGTGTCGTCGAGCCGCTGATGATGATGGCCGGCGATCTCACCCGCGCGGGCCGCCGCGTCGGTGATCACCGGGCCGTGGCCGGGCAGAACGATGCTCGGCGCCATGCCCGAGAGCCGCCCCAGCGTCTCCAGGTAGCGGCCGAGCGGATCGACCGCGGTATCCGGCCAGCGGCCGACGTTGGGCGTGATCTCGTCCAGCAGCACGTCGCCGCCGAACAGCCTGCGGCTGCGAAGCCCGAGCAGCGCGATGTGGCCGTCGGCGTGGCCGGGCAGCTCCAGCACGCGGTACGGCTCGCCACCGAGCTCGATCGTGTCGCCCTCCGAGACCAGCACGGTCGGCTCGGCCGGGTGGACGGCGGTGCGGCTCTCGGCGTTGGCCGACTCCGCCGCCATCTCGGCCGGCATGCCGTGATCGGCCAGGTAGCGCTCGAACGCGCCGCCGTCGTCTTCGACCCAGGCCTCGACCGCGAGCCGCCGGTCGAGCCGTCCCTGGACGACCTCAGCGGCACCTGTCAGCTCGACCAGCTCCGCGCTGGCGCCGATGTGGTCAGGGTGGTAGTGGGTAATCACGACCCGCTCGACCGGCCGGCGGTCGAGCTGGTCAAGCGCCTCGCGCCACCAGCCGATCGTGGCGCGCGTGCCGAGCCCGCAGTCGACCAGCGTCCAGCCGCTCGCGCCCGGGACGGCGTAGCAGTGGACGTGGTCGAGCGCCCATGGCAGCGGCATCGTGATCCGCACGATGCCTGCGTCGATCTCGCTGAGTGAGGGACCCACGCCGGGCAGTATCGCTGTCCGGCCGCCGCCGCCGCGCATCATGCGTCATGCAACACTGCCGCGGATGGCCGACGCCGACGCCCTCGCCGATGAGCTGATCGAGCTCACATCTGATCTTGTGGTGGAGCTGCACCCGGCCATCGCCGGGCTCGCCCTGCCGGGTCACTTCGAGCCGGCGGGGATGCCCGCGGCTGCCGTGTTCAGGCAGCCGGTCGATGGCGAGCCCACCCACCGAAGCGGCGCACCATCGCCGCAGGTGGCGCAGCTCGTGGCAGAGGTGGCCGCGAGCGCTCACGACCGGCTGGGATACGGCAGGCGAGACGGCAACCCGCTCCTGCCGGCGCTCGCCCTGGCCGCCTTCTACCTGGTCGAGGCGCGCCGAAGCGGAGCCTTCGAGCTGGGAGCGCTGGCCACCGGCCGCGTGCGCGTGTACCCGCTGGCCCCGGACGAGGCGCACCACGATCCGCCGCTGCTGCCCGGCACGGCGGCGGTCCGCGCATGGTTCCCGGTCACGGGTGTGGCCGAGGCCTGCGTGGAGCTGCGCCTCAGTCCGTAGGTCCTCGTAGCGCCGGAAGTCCTGTGCCCCGCAGGAGTACGATCAGCGCGTGCTCACCGACCGATTTGAGGCGGCGCTCGCGTTCGCGGCGCAGATCCACCAGGACCACTCGCGCAAGCGCAGCCAGGTGCCGTACCTCTCACACCTGCTGTCCGTGGCGGCGCTGGTGCTGGAGGACGGCGGCGGCGAGGACGAGGCGATCGCCGCGCTGCTGCACGATGCGATCGAGGACCAGGGCCACCGCACGGACCTGGCCGATCTGCGCCGCCGCTTCGGCGCTCGGGTGGCCGAGATCGTGGATGCGTGCAGCGACACGGACGAGCACCCGAAGCCGCCGTGGCGGGGTCGCAAGGAGGCGTTCATCGACCGCATGCGCACCGCGCCGCTCGACGTGCTGCGTGTTGCCTGCGCCGACAAGCTCCACAACGCCCGCTCGACCCTGGCCGATCTGCGGCTGCAGGGGCCGTCGGCGTGGGACAAGTTCGGCGCCGGCCGAGACGAGCAGCTGTGGTACTACGGATCGCTGTCGGCGCTGTTCGAGCAGCGCATGCCCGGTCCGCTCTCGGCGGAGCTGGCACGCACGGTATCCGAGATCAGGGCGGTCGCGATTCCGGCTGAGGTGTGAGCTTTATCCGTGCCAGGCAACGGCCGCAAGGCCGGTGCCTGGCACGATCGAGCGAGCAGCAAACGCCGGCCCGCGCCATGGCGGAACGCCCGTGCGCGGGCGATTGTGAGTCGCCGCTCGATGGTGCCAGGCACCGCGTTCCGCGTTGCCTGGCACCGGAAGTGCTCTCCTACCGACGGCCGCCGTGGAACGTCGCGTGGGTGGTGATCCGGCTTGCGGCATGGGTCATCTCCCGCAGGGCGCCGTGTCCGACCGCCTCCAGATGGGTGGCCAGCGCCAGGAACACCTGCGCCGTGGTGAGCGCGTCGCCCAGCGCCTGGTGAGGATGGTGCGTGGGCAGCCCGAGTGCGTCTGTGATCTCCCGCAGCGGGCGATACCCGGGGTCGCGCGACTCCCGGATGATCCACAGCAGCCGCCACAGCTCGGAGGTGTCGATCATCTTCCGGGGCAGCTTTCCGCCGGCCGCGCGCAGCGCAGGGCCCAGGAAGGCCCGCTCGACCCAGGCGGCATGGGCGATCGGGGTGGCGCCCGGCAGCGCCGCAACCAGCGGCGCCAGGGCCTCCGGCAGCGGCGACGCCGATGCCAGATCCTGCGGTCTGATGCCGTGGATCTCCACCGAGACGGCGGTCGGCTGGCGCGTCGGCCGCACCAGCCCCTCGAGCATCGCCCCTGCCACGATCCGCCCCTCCTCGATCGGCACCGCGCCGAACGCGATCAGCTCATCCGACTCGCGGTCGAGCCCGGTCAACTCGACGTCCACCACCAAGAGCCGCGCCTCGCGCCACGACGCGCGCCTCATCACAGCCGCAGGCTCGTCGAGTTGGCGACCATCCGCTGGACGTCGGACACGGCCCGGAAGGCGTTCTTCAGATAACGTCGGGTGAGCGGCTCGAGCCGTTTCGGGTCGATGCTGTCGTCGGGTGTGCGGCCTTCACGAAGGGCGGCCAGCTGGTGTTGCATGCGCAGGTCGGTGAACAGCTCGAATGCGACTCGCAGGGTGGCCACCTCGCGGGCGGGAAGCGTGCCGGCCGCCTCGGCGGCGTCGAGCCGTGCTGCCGTGGACGCGCCGGCGACACCCGCGGCCATCGCCGCCCAGCGTGCGAGGTCGATCACGGGCACCAGCCCGCCGGCCTTGATGTCGAGCGTGCCGCGGCGCTCGCCGTTGTGCTCGACGACGAAGTCCCGGAAGAAGCCCGTCGGCACCTTGTGCGCGATCGCGAACTGGCCCAGCCTCCGCAACAGCAGCGGGTGATCGGGCGCTGCTGCAAAGACGCGGGCCAGCCGCTCCGCCGCCACGTCTCCGGCCCACACCGGCCGTCCGTCGATCAGCACCGAGGTCAGGATCAGCGCCTTGGTCTGGTCGGGATCCCTCAGCCAGGAGTGGGCCACAGCCTCCCACGTGCCGAGCGATCTGCAGAACAGCGGCTTCGACGCCACGGCGCCGTTCGGGCAGGCGGGAATCCCGCATCGCGACAGCCCATCGACCACGCGGCCGGCGATCGCCTGCAGTGCGGTACGTACCTCCGGATCATCCTGCTCGCCGTCCCACGCGATCGCGCTGTCCTGGTCGGAGCTCGGGAACGCTTCCCGGCGGGCGACGCTGCCCAGTGCGAGCCAGGTATAGCGGGCGGGCGGTGGGCCGACCTCCTCCTCCGCCAGCTCGATCAGCCTCCGAGTCAGAGCGTCATGCACGGTTGCGATGACGCGCCCGATCGAGGCCGCGGCGACCTTGGCGTCGTGCAAGGCCAGAACCGTCTCATGCAGGTTGCCGGAAGCGGCCACCACCTCGGTCACGCTTCCGGCGTTGGCGATCGCCCGCCGCAGGTGGAACGGCGTGCGCGCTTCCACGGCCAGCAGATCGGTGTCGGAGATCACCCCCAGCACCCGCCGGGAGCCGTCCAGCACCGGTAGGTGCCGCACGCCGCGGTCGAGCATCTCGAGCAGTGCGTCGGCTCCGGTCGCGTCGGCTGCGATCGTGCGCGCGGGCGTCGTCATCACCTCCGAGATCGGCGTCTCGGGCGGGACGCCGGCCGCCACCACGCGGGCCCGCAGATCGCGGTCGGTGACGATGCCCAGCCGGTCTCCCAGGTCGACCAGGATCGACGTGGATCCGGCCTCGACCATCCGCTCGGCGGCCGCCCGCACCGTCGTCTCCGGTGGCGCGACCACAGCCGGGCCATGCAGCAGCTCGCCGACCAGCCGGCGGGCGGGGTCGAGCGCGTGAGTCGAGAGCGGGTCGATCTCGAGCCTCCGCATCTCGTAGCGGCCGGCCAGCGAGCGGGCCGCGAAACGGAGCGCGGCCGGACGGGCCAGCACCGGCCGAAGCACGGTCGCCGGGATCCGGTAGCAGAGCGTGTCCTCGTGCGCTCGCACCGCGAGCGCGGTGGGCCATTCGGAGAGGAGCGCCGCGTGTCCGAACATCTCGCCTTCGCCGAGCAGGTCGACCACCCGCGCGCCGTCGCGCAGCTCGACCGTGCCGCGCCGCACCACCCAGGCGTGTCCGGGCGCGTCCACGTCCTGCTCGAGGATGGTCGTCCCTGCCGCGATGAACTCGATCTCGGTCGCGGCCGCCACATCCGCCAGTTCGTCCTCCGAAAGCGTGTCGAACGGTGGATGGGCGCTCAGGAACTCGGCGATCTCGTGCATCGTGCGGCGATC
>JAWVDZ010000206.1:0-5762 GCA_033856955.1 Gaiellales bacterium | reverse complement strand
TCGTCCCGTCGCCCGTCTCTGGATCGGGTGGTCCCAGGTCCCACCTCGTTGCCTCGGCGATCACGTCTCCTGAGCCGTCGGCGGCGACCGAGAACACATCGATGCCATCGCTTACGCCCCTTGGTACTGGGACGCTCTGCCAGCCGCCGTTCTGCCAACGCACCAGGCTCCCTCCCAGCACCGCCCAGGCATCGCCTGAGGGCATGCCCACGGTGGGCGCCACAGCCGCTCGCCACTGAAACGGCAGGCGTGGGTCGGGAAGCGCGGTGATCCGGCCGGTGGGCCAGGGCGAGGTCGACGCGGCCGCCGCCTGCGGCCCTCCACTCGCCGCCAGCAGCGTCAACCCAGCCACCATCGCCGCCCCTCGGATGCCCACCATCCCCCTCCTGCCTTACAAAATCTTTACAACCATACGCGGTGCTCCCCAGCACGTCAAGGTGTGCTGCGAGCCGCACCAAGGCTGGGGGTTAACCGCACGGCGGCCCTTAGTCGGCCGCGGCATGCTTCGTTCATCACCACGACCGCGCCACCCGATGTGGCGCTCGAGACGGAGACAGCCACCGATGAACCCCATCCCCACATACCCAGCCGCCGCCCCGCCGCCCGCGAACTTCCCCGTTGCCTGGCCGAGCTACGGCGACTCGCTGATGCACTGGACGCGCGACGCCGTGCGCGGTCCGCGCCAGATGTCGCGCCTCGACGCCTCGCTCGCAGTACTTTGGACGGAAGCCGGCTACGGCCATGCGCAGCGCGTCTACGGGATGCCCGCGCGCGTCCGCCACTTGGTCGTGAACTCGTGGCTGTACGTCTCCGTCGAACCCGTCTCGCACGACGCGGTCGAGCTGTCACGGCTGCGTGACGGCGTCGAGGCCGCGGTCGCCGAGGCGCTCGGCTCGATGCGCGATCGGTGGTCGTCGCGGTGGCTTCCTGAGACGACGCGGATCGGCGCCGAGCTGGACTCGGTGGGTGCCGGCGCTGCCGCCGACGATCTCGAACGGATCGTGAAGCTTGGATCGCGTGCGTGGCAGATCCGGGCGGAGATGGCGGTGCCGGTCGAGCTCGCGGTTCGCGAGCTGGAGCGGGCCTCGGCGGCTCGTGAGCGACGGATCGACGATCCTCGCTCCCCGTTCGACCGGCCGCTGCCGGTGATCAGCTCGCTCGCCGCCGCGCCCGCGTCGGCCGCCGCGATCGGAGCCCTGCCGGCGGCCGAGTCCGCGACGCCGTCCGGCGGCGACGCGAGGGTCTCGCGGCTGCTGGCGCAGGCATCGCAGGCCGCCGGGCTTGGCGAGCAGCATCGCGTCCTGCTGGACAACCGCCTCAACCGGGCGGCGGTGCGCGCCGTGACGGCCGCCGGCCGCCGGCTGTGGGCGGAGGAGCTGCTGGACGATCCGGTCGATGCCTTTCACCTCTCGCTCGAGGAGCTGCGCCACGCCCTTGCCAACGGCGGCGACATGCGGCTGCGAGCGGCCGCCGGCCGGGTCGAGATGGCCCGTTACCGAGGGATCGCCACGCCACCGGTGCTTGGTCCGGGCGGCCGCCTGGACGATCCGTTTGGCTGGGCGATCGGCGACTTCCGCGCGCCGGCGACCGGGTGGAGCGCACAGTCGCAGGACCCCCTCGCCGCCTCGGCATAGACAGATTTAGCTAGCCCCAGACGACGGGAAACAGCGGGTCATCCATCGCCGCCCCGGCCGGCAGCCGCTCGGCGAGCCCGGGAAACTCCGGCGAGGTGCGCCACCCGCGCGGCGCGTGCACGACGTCGTCGCCGATAAACCGCACCGAGAACGCTCGCCGCCGCCGATCACCCTCGACGCCGCCGGCCGCGTGCAGCGTCAGCATGTGGAAGAAGACGCCGTCGCCCGGCTCGAGCTGCCAGCCCACGATCTCGTGCGCTGAACGATCGTCATCGATGTCGGGCAGCTCCTCGAGGCTGCCCTCCGGGAACCAGCGCGCCTGGTTGTCCATGAAGGTGCGGGGCATCAGCCAGGGGCCGCGATGCGATCCGGCCACGAACTCCAGGGTGGAACTTCGCGACACCGGGTCGACCGGCATCCAGAGGCTGCACGTCTGCCCGCCGTCGATGTTGTAGTACGGCTGGTCCTGGTGCCACGGGGTCGGCTGCCGCGTGCCCGGCTCCTTGACCAGCATGTGGTCGTGGTACAGCCGTACCCGGCTGCTTCCCATCAGCCGGCCCGCAATCTCGGCGGCGGGTGAGCTTCGGATGAAGGTGCCGTACTCCTCGATCTCCCGCCAGTTGCAGAAGTCCTCGATGAAGCGGCCGCGATCGTCGTCCTTGCTGGCAACGATTGCGCGTGGGCTGGGCGCGGCGAGGTTGCGCTCGATGCCGCGCTCGACCAAGGCAACCTGCTCGGGCGTGAACGCGTCCCGCACGCAGACCGCGCCGTTGCGCCGGAAGCTCTCGATCTGCTCGGGGCTGACGACCATCGCTGCAGTCTACGCGTGAGCCGCCACGCGGTTGTCGGGGCTATCCTGCGCCCGTGACCACCGCCTCCGTGACGCGATCCCGCTGGCTGGCGTCACCGCGTAGGCTGCTTCGGCTCAGCTGCGGCCTGTGGCTGTTCGGCGTTGGTGAGGCGCTTCTGGTCGCGTCCGGCCTGGGCAACTCGCCGTGGACGGTGCTGGCCGATGGTGTATCACGGCAGACGCCGCTTTCGATCGGAGCGTCGACGATCCTGATCAGCGTCACGGTGATGCTGCTGTGGATCCCGCTGCGCCAGCGACCGGGGACAGGCACGATCGCCAACGCGATCGTGATCGGAGTCTCGATCGACGTCACGCTGGCGATGATCGGCCGCCACCACCCGCTGGCCGTCAACATCACCTTCATGCTGCTGGGCGTCGCGGTGGTGGCGCTGGGAAGCGCCCTCTACCTCGGCGCCTACCTTGGGCCGGGGCCGCGGGACGGGCTGATGACCGGCCTGCACCGGCGCACGGGCCGCTCGATCGCCGCCATCCGCACCACCGTCGAGGTGACCGCGGCGACGGTGGGCTTCGCGCTGGGCGGAACGTTCGGCATCGGCACGATCTGGTTCGCGCTCGCGATCGGCCCGGCGGTGGCGCTCGCGCTCAAACTGGTGGGAGCGCGCGATCTGCACGCTCTGTGACCTGGGCCAGGCGAGCGAAAACCGAGCCTCGCCAGGAACGTGGGATGGACAGTGCTACGCACGGCCCCACCGAAGCGACGCCGCGAGGCGACGGTTTGCAGCCGCCTAGTCCTCGCCTTGGGCTTTGCTGAAGCCCGGCTGACCGTCGAACTCGTGCAGCTTCTCCACGTGGGTGAAGCGGTGGCTCTCCGCCATCCGCGAGAGCAGCGTCAGCAGGTCCGAGTCGGACAGCCCGCCGACCGGGTCACGGACGATGAAGCGGCAGCGCCAGGCATCCACGCAGTCGGTCGGCGTGCCGGTGGCGGGGTAGACGCGCGTGCCGCGGTTGTCCACGATCTTCAGCGCCACCGGCGAGTCGATCACCAGCCGCTCCACCGCTTGACCCAGCTCATCCGGGGTGCCGCCGAACTCGACGAATACGTCAACTCCGACTACCCGGCGCATCGCCGGCCTGACCCGCACCGGGTCGCGCGGGATGTCGGGCAGCACCAGCGGGCGGTACTCGCGGGCCGGCCAGGCCGGCGATGTGTTGCCCAGGTTGGCGATGATGGCGTCGGTGAAGCCGGTGGTGGAGGCGGCGCCCTCGTCGCCCACCACGTCACGTGTCAGCGTGCCCTGCTCAAGCGTGACCAGCAGGGCATTCTCGATCGCCGCCGCCTGGTCGAACATCTGCAAGTGCCGCAGCATCATCACGGCGGCGCCGATCATCGCGGTCGGGTTGATGCTGTTCTTGCCGGCGTACTTGGGTGCCGAGCCGTGCACGGCCTCGAAGATTGCGACGTCCGAGCCCAGGTTGGCCGACGGCGCGAAGCCGAGCCCGCCCACCAGCGCCGAGGTGAGGTCGCTGAGGATGTCGCCGTTCATGTTCGTGGTCACGATCACGTCGAACTGCTCCGGCCGCTTGACCAGCTGGTGGGCGGCGTTGTCGACGATCACGTGCCACGACTCGATCTCCGGGTACTCTGGCGCGATCTCCTCGAAGGTGCGCTTCAGCAGACCCTCGGTCAGCTTCATGATGTTCGACTTGGTGGCGCAGGCGACGCTCGAGCGTCCCTCCGCGCGGGCGAACTCGAACGCCAGCCGCACGATCTTCTCGCACCCCTTGCGTGAGATCACCTTCAGGCACTGCGCGACCCCGGGCGTCTGCATGTGCTCGATGCCGGCGTAGAGGTCCTCGACGTTTTCGCGCACGACAACCAGGTCGATGCCTCGGCCGGAGTAGGGGGTGGGAACGCCGGGAAACTCGCGCGCAGGGCGGATGTTGGCGTACGTCTCGAACAGCTTTCGCAGCGTCACGTTGGCGCTCTTCTCGCCGAACCCGACCGGCGTCTCCAGCGGCCCCTTCAGCACCACCCGCGTGCGGCTGATCGAGTCGATCGTGTCCTGCGGGACGCCCGAGGGCAATCCCTGCTTGAACACCTCGGCGCCGGCCTGGCGCTCGTCCCACTCGATCGGCGCGCCGCTGGCATCGACGATGCTCTGTGCTGCGCCGACCACCTCGCGGCCGATGCCGTCGCCGGGGATCAGGGTGACTGGAGTGGCGGCCATCGGCGAAACCCTATCGCGCGCCTCCGGGCCGGGCAGCAACAGCCGCATCCGGCGCGGCCGGCCCGGCTCTGCTTGAATCCGGGGTGTGACCGATGCAAGTGCCGTCGTACGCAGCACGATCCTGCTTGCCGGCACGCTGGCCTGTTTGAGCGGCATGGTGCAGCTCGTGGTCGCCCTGGGAACGGTCACCGTGGTGCTGGCGACCGGCGTCGAGGGGGTGCTCGGCCTGGGCCCGGCGGTGTTTCTGATGTCCGGCGCCCTGGCCGCGCTGCCGGCCGGTCGCGCGATGGATCGCCATGGCCGGGTGCCGGTGCTGGCGGCCGGCTGCACGTCGGGCATCGCCGGCTGCTGCCTGTGCGCGCTCGGTGCCTCGGTCGAGTCGTCGATCCCGGTGATGGCGGGCTTCGTGCTGGTCGGGGTGGCCAGCGGCACGGTGCTGCTCGCGCGGGCGGCAGCAGCCGACCTCTACCCGCCTCGGCGCCGCGCGCTCGGCATCTCGCGGGTGCTGTTCGGGTCGCTGTTCGGGGCGGCGCTGGGGCCGCTGGTGTTCAGGCCGCTGCTGGCGGGTCGCGAGCTCGACCTGGCCAGCCTAGTGCTTCCCTACCTGGCGGCCGGTGCGATCATGGCCGTCGGCCTGGTGCTGGTGCTGATGGTGCGACCGGAGCCGAAGCTGGTTGCCGAGCGGTACCGCGAACCGGGCGAGCAGTCGCTGCCGGCTGCCCCGCTGAGCGTGATCCTGGCCCGTCCCGGCGCCGGCGTGGCGGTGCTGGCGTCTGTCGCAAGCTTCGCCGTGATGGTGTCGGTGATGAACCTGAGCGGCTACGTGATCGTCGGCCACGGCCACCCTGGCGAGGACGTGTTCACGGTGATCAGCTGGCACATCGTGGGCATGTACTCGCTGGTGTTGGTGATCGGCAACCTGATCGACCGCGTGGGGCGCCGCCCGTCGCTGGTCTCGGGCCTTGCGATCATGGCCGTCTCGGTGCTCGGCCTGGCATGGGCGGAGAGCATCGCCGCCTCGTCGCTGTGCCTGTTCGGGCTCGGCATCGGCTGGAACCTGTCCTACGTCGCGGCCGTGGCCGAGCTGTC
>JAWVDZ010000205.1:0-8473 GCA_033856955.1 Gaiellales bacterium | reverse complement strand
GGCGCGTAGCGGGCCCGCTCCAGCGCCCGCAGGACGAGCAGCGGAAACGCCACCCGGCCGCGGCGGGCCTGGGTGGTGTAACGCGTCACCCACTCGCTGACCTGGGCGGCGTAGGCGGCCGCCCGGCTGGGGCCGCTGAGATCCGGCTGCGGCGGCTTCGGCACCTCGAGCTCCTCCAACCGCTCGACCAGCAGCTCGACCGCCTCCGGCCTGGCCGGCTCGTGAACCCGGAAGAGGGCAGGCGCGCGCGCCTCCGCAAGCAGCTCTGCGACGCGCTCGTTCGCGAGCAGCATCAGCTCCTCGATGAGCGAGTGGGCGACCGGCTCGGCGGCCGCCTGCGCGCGCGCCACGCGGCCGTCCGCGAACGTGAACTCGACCTCGCGTGAATCGATCCGCGCGGCACCGCGCGCGAAGCGGGCGTCTCGCAGCCGCGCGCTCAGCTCGTGGGCGTCGGCCAGCGCCTGCCGAAGCGCCGGCGCCACCGATTCGCGGCCGTCCAGGATCGACTCCACCTGGGGGTAGCTGAGCCGGTGTGAGCTTCGGATCACGCTGCGATAGGCCGTGATCTGGCCGTCCACCGCCACATCGATCGTGATCGCGAAGCGGTCGACGTCCGGCTGGAGGCTGCAGAGCCCGCTCGACAGCGCGTGCGGCAGCATCGGCTCGACCCGACCGGGCAGGTACACCGAGCAGCCTCGCCGCTCCGCCTCGCGATCGATCGCACCCCCGGCCGGCACGAACGCCGATACGTCCGCGATGTGCACCAGCACACGCAGGCCACCCGCCTCCCGCTCGATGGTCAGCGCGTCGTCGAAGTCGCGCGCGTCGGGCGGATCGATCGTGAACGTCAGCCGGTCGCGCAGGTCGACGCGGCCGGGGTCGGCCACCAGCGGGTCACGCGGCAGGCGCGACAGCTCGTCCTCGACCTCCTCACCCCACCGCTCGCCGAACCCCTCGTCCACGGCCACGGCGTGCACGACGGCGGCGACGTCCCCGGGCGAGCCCAGCACCGCGACGACCGTGGCCCGGCCGTCTCCGCGCGGCCGGACGGCGACCAGGTCACCCTCACCGGCGGCCACCGAGCCGGTGCGGCCGAGCGTCAGCGGGCGCCCGGGCTCGAAGAACGGCTCGCCGATCAGCAGCCGTCCACGCCGCGCCACCTCGCACACCGCGAGCGGCGGCCCCTGTTCGTCGGTCAACGGTCGGCCAGCGCCCGAAGCGCAGCCATCAGCGCGTCGTCGACCCGGGTGGCCGGGCGGTCGACGGCCGACACGTCGGGCGTGACTCCGCGGCGGTTGACGCGCATGCCGCCGGCCAGCCGGAACACGGCCACCGTCATCTTCAGCGCCCCGCCCCGCTGCAGCGGCTGGACGGCCTGAACGGTGCCCTTGCCGAAGCTGCGCGAGCCGACCACGATCGCGCGGCCGGCGCGCTGGAGCGACCCGGCCACCACCTCGGCGGCGCTGGCCGTCGATCCGTCCACCAGCACCACCATCGGCAACCGCGAGACGGCCACGTCATTCGCGAGGTAGATCTGCATCGGCTCGTGCAGACCGCGGGTCGAGACGACCACTCCCCTGTCCTGGAACACCCGTGTCACCTCGACCGCCTCATCCAGGAGCCCTCCCACGTTGCCGCGCAGGTCGAGCACCAGCCCGGCGCGATGGTCGCGGCGCGCCAGCTGGGCGATCCGGCGCACCCTGTCACCGGCACCGCTCACGAAACCGGGCAGGCGCAGGTACTCGTAGCGCTGGCCGCGATAGCGCACGGTGCGCCGGAACACGATCGGCAGCTTCACCGCCCGGCGCACCAGCGTCAGCCGCAGGGGCTGGGTGCGGCCGGGGCGCCTGTCCGTCACCGTCACCGTCGAGCCGGGCGCGCCGTGCAGCAGCTCGACCGCGGACTGGTAGCTGAGGTCCCTCAATCGCCGGCCGTCGATCGCAACGATCAGGTCGCCCGCCCTCACGCCGCCCTTCGAGCCGGGCATGCCGGGCAGCGTGATCGTGACCAGCAGGCCGCCGCGGGCGTGCGTGAGCGCGAGCCCGACGCCCGAGAAGCTGCTCTGCTCGTTGGCGAGCAACCGCTCATAGGCGGACGGGCCGAGGTACTGCGTGTAGGGATCGCCGAGCGCTCTCAGCACACCGTGCACGGTCGGCGCATCCAGCACCTTCGGCGTCAGCGGCCGGTAGTACGAGTGCTGGAGTGCGGTCACCACCTCGTCGCGGATGGTTGCCGCCTGTGCGTCCGGCGCCATGCCGGCCACGTGCGAAACCGAGCGCGAGTGGAGCTCGAACCCGCCGAAGAACGCTATCAACAGCGCCACGGCAGCGACCAGCCAGATCAGTGTGCGACGCCCCATGAACTCGGATCCGAAGTCTACCCGGAGTCACCGGATCGTGGTCTGGGCGAGCTCGGAACCCACCAAAGAGCGGTCGGCCGCGACCGTGTTCGCAGCCCCGAACCACGCCGTCACCCGCGCGCCACCGGCGGGCGGGTTCTCGGCCGATGCGCCCCCATCGTGGGCCTCGGCGATGGCACGCACCAGCGACAGCCCCAGCCCCGCCCCGTCGGGATTGTCCGCTCCGCGATTGAACGGCTGGAACACGCGCGCCAGCATCTGCTCGTCGAACCCGGGTCCCTGGTCGCTGACCTCGATCACGGCCCGCTCGTCCGCCACCCGCGCGACCACCGTCACGCGCCCGCCGGGCGGGCTGTGGCGAATCGCGTTGGCGAGCAGATTGTCGAGTGCCTGGCGGGCGCGAGTGGGATCGATGCGAGCGATCGCGTCCTCGCCGCGACCGACCAGATCGACACCGGCCGCCTCGGCATGCGCCGCGAACGCCGAGATGCCGCCGTTCACCAGCTCGCCCATGGAGACCGGTTCGCGCTCGACGGGAAGGCAGCCGTCGTTGGCGCGCGCCACCACCAGAAGGCCCTCCGCTATCCGGATCAGGTGCCGCACCTCTCCGGCCGCCGAGTCCAGAGCGTCGCGCAGCTCATCCGCGCTGCGCGGCGCCGAGAGCGCGGTGTCGACCTCCGCTTTGAGGATCGTGAGCGGTGTTCGCAGCTCGTGGCTGGCGTTCTGCACGAACGCCCGCTCGCGCCGCACCGCCTCCTGGAGACGATCGAACGTCGAGTTCAGGGTGGCGGCCAGCAGCGCCAAGCCGGGATCCGTCCGCGGCACCTGCAGCCGGCGATCGGGGTGGGCCGCGGTGACCGCGGCCGCCTCGGCACTCATCCGGCGCACCGGCCGAAGCGCAGCGCCGGCCAGCAGCCAGCCGATCAGCGACGAGACGACCAGCGCAGCCGGGAAGGCGATCGCAAGCAAGGCCAGCAGGCGGGTGAGCGCCTCGCCCGTGTCGCTCATGGTGGCACCGACGACGAGGTATGCGCGGCGGCCGTGCGCCGTGACCGGCACCACCAGCAGCCGGGCCGGCTCGAGGCCGGGTGGGGTGCGGTCGACGAACACCGGCCGGCCCTGACCCAGCACGCCGTCGCCGACCAGCGCCCGGCCGCGCACCGACCGCGTCGAATCCACCACGGCTCCGTCGGCCGAGAGCAGCTGGGCGAACGACTCGTCGTTGTCCGCGAGGTGGCCGCTGGTGGGCGCCAGGCCGTGCTCGAGCGCTGCCGACGCGACCAGCGCCTGGGCGCGGCCACGCAGGCCGAGGTCGACCTCATCCCGCAGGTCTCTCCTCACCTGGGTGTAGATGAACACCCCCACGCCCACCGACACGACCATCATGCCGGCCGCGAACGCGAGCGTCAGCCGTGCCCTAAGCGACAGGCGCAGACTCGGCATGGCCCTCCAACCGGTAACCGACTCCCCACACGGTCGTCAGCGTCGAGCGCCCGAACGGCCGGTCGATCTTCTCCCGCAGTCGCCCGACGTAGACGTCGACGATGTTCGAATCGCCCTCGTAGGAGCTGTCCCACACGGCTTCGATCAACCGCTCCCGCGAGAGCGCCACGTCGTGGTGGCGGATCAGGTACTCGAGCAGCGCGAACTCCTTGCTGGTGAGGTCGATCGAGGTTCCCCCTCGCTCGACCGTGCGGGCGGCCGGATCGAGCCGCAGATCCCCCGCCACCAGCACCGCCGGCCGCTCAACCCGGCCGCGGCGCACGAGCGCCCGCAGGCGCGCCAGCACCTCGGGAAACTCGAACGGCTTGGCCAGGTAGTCGTCGGCGCCGGCGTCGAGCCCGGCGACCCGGTCACCCAGCGAGTCGCGGGCGGTCAGCATCAGGATCGGCGTCCAGCACCCGACCCGGCGCAGCTGAGCGCAGATCTCGAGCCCGTCGATGTCGGGCAGGCGCAGGTCGAGCACGATCGCGTCGTATCCGCCACCCGCGGCGAGCTCGATCGCGCGCGCGCCGGTGCCCGCCTCGTCGACGGCGTAGCCGTCCTCGCGCAGCCGCTGGGCGACGATCGCTCTCAGACGGGGCGCATCCTCCACCACCAGAACCCTCATCGCTCCAGTGTACGGCCGCCGGGCCTGCGTGGGACGACATCGGAGTGCCGGTTTTCACCGTTCGTTCAGCTTCCGCTGGCACCCTGAGAGCCGGAACCACTTCTGAACGGAGAGGAACGTGATGAACCGAACGACAATAGCCCGAGCGGTGGCCGGCTCAGCGGTGCTCACCGGCCTAGCGGTCTCCGCCCTGATGATCAGCGGTTCGAGCGCCGCCACGTCCGGACGGAGCAGCGCGGTGATCGATCGGAACGACTTCGTCCGCCACATCACCAACCCGTATCTGCCCTGGAGGCCGGGATCGGTGTGGGTGTACCGCGGCGTCAAGGACGGCCAGACTCAGCGCGACGTGGTCAAGGTGTTGAAGCGGACGAAGACGATCCTGGGAGTCAAGGCCACGGTCGTCAGCGACGTGGCGACTCACAACGGCACGGTGCTCGAGCGCACCGAGGATTGGTACGCCCAGGACCGAGCCGGCAACGTGTGGTACCTCGGCGAGAGCACCGCTGCATATGAGGGCGGCACGGTCGACACCTCCGGCTCATGGCAGGCAGGCGTGGACGGCGCAGTTCCCGGCATCGTCATGACCGCAGATCCGCAGGTCGGAGACACCCACCGCCAGGAGTACTGGCGCGGACAGGCCGAGGATCAGTACTGGCTGGTCGACCTGCGACAGCACGTCTCGGTACCGTTCGGCACGTTCTCCCGCGCCGCGCTGACGCTCGAGTGGACGCGCCTCGAGCCGGGCGGCATCGACCGGAAGTACTACGTCCGCGGCATCGGCGTGGTCAAGGAGGTTGCCGCTCAGGGGCCGCCCGAGGTGGCCAAGCTGGTGCGGTTCACGCATCCCTAGGCAGGCAACGTGTTCGGCGGCGGCGAATCGTGAAGCGGGAAGGGGTCAGACCCAATTCGGGGTCAGACCCCGGACCTCCTCAGATGCGCAGGAACTTGCGCATCGTCAGCCCTGAGCCGAAGGCGCCCAGGAACGTCCCGAACGCGATCAGGGCGAGACCCAGGCCGGTCACGCCGGCCGGGAAGCTCTTGGCGGGATCCGTCAGCCCGCCGTTCAGGTTGGAGAGCGCCGCGTAGACCAGCGTCAGCAGGGCGACCGCTCCGGCCGCGCCGAAGAAGCCGGTCAGCATCCCCTCCAGCACGAAGGGCACGCGCACGAACCAGTTGGTGGCGCCGACCAGCTTCATCACCTCGATCTCGCGCCGGCGCGAGAAGATCGAGAGCCGGATCGTGTTCGCGATCAGCACCACGGCCGCGATCCCCAGCAGCGCCATCAGCGAGCCGAGGAAGACGAGCACCCACTTGGTGACGGTCAGCACCCTGTCGGCGATCTCCTTGCCGTAGGTGACGCAGGGAGCCGATCCGCAGTTCTTGACGCCGTCGATCTGCCCGGCCGACGCAGATACCTCGCTGGCCTTCGACGGGTCGGTCAGCTTGAGGTAGAAGGCCGGCGGCAGGGGATTGGTCGGCAGGACTTTGATGTCCTTCTGCTCGTCGCTCTTGAGGCGGTTGATCGCATCCTCCGGCGAGACGTACTCGACCGACTTGACGTACGGCATCGCGGAGAGCTCGTTGTGGATCCGCGCCAGCGTTGCTTGATCGTTCTCGGTGCCCATCTTCATGTAGACCTTGACCGTGATGTCGTTTCGCACGCCGACCGTCTTGTCGTACAGGAACAGGGCGAAGGTGGCGAACACGGCCAGCAGGAAGGTCACGATCAGCACCGTCACGCTGGCGGCGATCGTCGTGGCGACGTTGCCGCGGATCGAGTTGAACGCCTCGCCGACGAAGAAGCGCCACCTCATGCCTGGTAGCCGCCCCGCCGGTCGTCGCGGACGACGCGCGCGTTCTCGAGCTGGATCACGCGCCTGCGCATCTTGTCCACCATCTCGCGGTCGTGGGTCGCCATCACCACGGTGGTGCCCGCCCGGTTGATCCGGTACAGGAGCTGCATGATGCCCACCGACGTGTCGGGGTCGAGGTTGCCGGTCGGCTCGTCGGCGATCAGCAGCGGCGGGTGGTTGACGAAGGCGCGCGCGACCGAGACGCGCTGCTGCTCGCCGCCGGACAGCTCGTTGGGGTAGCGGTCGCTCTTGTCGGCCAGGCCGACCAGCCCGATGATGTCCGGCACCTTCTTGCGGATCTCGGCCCGCGAGCGCCCCTGCACCTGCAGTGCGTAGGCCACGTTCTGGTACACAGAGCGGTTGGGCAGCAGTTTGAAGTCCTGGAACACGCAGCCGATGTTCCGGCGCAGGACGGGGATCTTGGAGCGCTTCAGCTTGGGCAGCGAGCGCCCGCCCACGATCAGGTTGCCGGACGTCACGTCGAGCTCCTTCAGCAGCAGCTTGATGAACGTCGACTTGCCCGAGCCGGACGGCCCGACCAGGAATACGAACTCGCCCTTGTCGATCTGCAGCGAGACGTCGTCCAGGCCGCGGATGTTGGGCTCATAGATCTTCGTCACCTGGTCGAACAGGATCATCGCCGAGCCGGCCGGGCGCTGCGGCTGGTAGCCGTTCGACGACGTCTCGGCGGGCGGCGGCTCGGTGAGCGCCACCGGAGCGTCGGCAAGCGCCGGTGCGGAATCGTCGGGGAGGAGAGGCTGATCGGTCATCGCGGGTCGGATACGCGTGTTCTGCGCGGGCGCGGTCGGTACTCAGGGTACTCCCCAGCGGGGATGGACGCAAAGGAGTAGGTGCTCGTCAGCAGGCTGTTTTCCTTACGTTTTGGCGGTTGCCTTGCTCAGCAGGTAGGCATGGATCAGGGGATCGAGGTCGCCGTCCAGGACGCCCTGGGCGTTGCCGATCTTCATGTTCGTGCGATGGTCGTTGACCATCGTATAGGGGTGCAGCACGTAGGAACGGATTTGACTTCCGAAGGAAATATCCTGCGCCTCACCGCGCTCTTTCGCCAACGCTTGTTGCCGTAGCTCTTCTTCCCGCTCGATCAGTCGACTCTTGAGGATTCGCATCGCCTGAGCCTTGTTCTGCAGCTGCGAGCGTTCGTTCTGGCACTGGACGACGATCCCGGTGGGCAGGTGCGTCAGCCGCACGGCCGAGTCGGTCTTGTTGACGTGCTGCCCGCCCGCTCCCTGAGAGCGGTAGGTGTCGATCCGCAGGTCGCTCTCGTCGATCTCGAGCTCGACGTCGTCCTCGACCAGCGGCGAGACCTCGACCTGCGCGAAGCTGGTGTGGCGGCGATGGGCGGAGTCGAACGGCGACAGCCGCACGAGCCGGTGGACGCCCTTCTCGGCCTGCATGATGCCGTAGGCGTTCTCGCCGGTGAGGGTGAACGTGCCGCTCTTGAGGCCCGCCTCCTCCCCCGGCGTCGCCTCCATCAGCTCGGCCTTGAAGCCACGGCCTTCGGCCCAGCGCAGGTACATGCGAAGCAGCATCTCGGCCCAGTCCTGGCTGTCGGTGCCGCCGGCACCGGCGTGCACCGTGACCACGGCGGGACCGGCGTCGAACTCGCCTGTGAACAGCGCCTGCTCCTGGAGCAGGGCGATCTCGCGCCCCAGCCGGTCGAGCGAGGCCTCCAGCTCGTCGCGCCACTCCGAGTCCTCACCCGCCATCTCGAGCATCGAGTCGAGCTCGCCGGCGTCCGCCTCGAGCCGCTCGAACGTCTCCAGCTTCTTCTGGGTACGGGCGCGCTCGGCGGACACCTTGGCGGCCGCGCGCTGGTCATCCCAGAACGCCGGCGCCTCCATCTCCTTGTCCAGCTCGCTCAGCCGCTGCGTCAGCGACGACGGGTCAAAGGTAATCACGAACCCAGTGAAGCTGGGCTCTGATCTCCTCGACGGCGCCTCTCAGGTCGTCCAGCGAGCGGGGCTCGGCCGCCGTCTCCTCGCTACGCGCCATGACACCGCTTGAACTTCTTGCCGCTGCCACACCAGCAAGGGTCGTTTCGGCCGGGCAGCGTGGGATCGACCTGCCGCTGTTCCACCACCGGCATGACGTCGATCGTCTCGCCGTCATCCGGATTCGCGCCGGCGG
>JAWVDZ010000204.1:0-5959 GCA_033856955.1 Gaiellales bacterium | reverse complement strand
CGAGTCCGATACCGCCTGAGGCCCCCGTGACGAGCGCGATCACGCAAACAGTCTAGATGATGTTTGTCTCAGGCCGCACGTCGCGCACGGCCGCCCGCATCACGTCCAGCGGTGCCTCAAGGCCCGTAAAGATGCGGAACGAGCGCGCCCCCTGCCCGACCAGCACGTCGAGTCCGTCCACCGCTTTCAGACCACGGCGCCTGGCGGCGCCGATCAGCCCCGTCTCCACCCCGTCGCCCCGATAGGCGAGGTCGCAGACGGCCTCCGCCGCGTCGAGCAGGGCCTCGTCCACCGGCAGCTCGCTCGCGTCGCCGGACTGTCCCACCGGCGTCGCGTTCACGATCAGATCAGCTCCCGTGCGCGGCGGCCACGGCTCCACCCGGCAGCCGAGATCGACCGCCAGTTGCGTCGCCTCGGCCTCGCGCCGCGCGCTGACGGCCACATCCAGGCCGCGATCGACGAGCGCGGTCACGGCTGCACGGGCGGCGCCGCCTGCGCCCAGCACGAGGGCCGCGGCCGGCAGGGTGGCAATCGCGTCCAGCATTCCCGCCCCATCCGTGGTGTCGCCGTGCAAGCCGCCATCGCCGGCCACGGTGATGGTGTTCACCGACCCGGCCCGGCCGGCCTGCGGAGACAGCTCGTCGCACAGCCCGGCGACCGCCTGCTTGTGCGGGATGGTCACGTTCACGCCGGCGAAGCCGAGCGCGGCCAGGCCGCGCAGCGCGTCCGCCAACCGCGGCGGCGCAACCGGCAGCGCCACGTACGCCCAGTCCAGGTCGAGCGCGGCGAACGCCGCGTTGTGCATCAGCGGCGAGCGCGAGTGCGACACCGGCCAGCCGATCACACCGGCCAGCCGCGTCTCGGCGGTGATCTTCTTACTCATCTCATCCGCCATGCGCCTTGAAGTCCGCGTAGTTGTCGGTGAAGTAGTGCGTGCCGGAATCGCCCTGGGCGACGTAGTAGAGGTAGTCGACCTTGGCAGGGTGCGCGGCGGCCTGCAGGGACGCCAGGCCGGGGTTGCAGATCGGCGTCGGCGGCAGGCCGTGCCGCAGCCGCGTGTTGTACGGCGTGTTCGACTCCAGCTCGCTGACCGTCAGCTGATGCGACCACGAGCCCTGCTCGTAGAGCAGCGTGGCATCGATGCCGAGCGTCATGCCCAGGTGCAGCCGGTTGTAGATCACCGCGGCGATCAGCGGCCGGTCCTTGGCGACGTGCGCCTCACGCTCGATCATCGAGGCGATGGTGAGGACGTCGTACGGCGTCAGGTTCTTGGACGCCGCGTAGCTCATGTCCACCTGGCCGAACGCGTTCTGGAAGGCCGCCAGCTGCTGGCCGACCAGCACGTTGGGATGCTCGTGCGGCGTGACGCTGTAGGTGGCGGGGAAGAGAAAGCCCTCCATGCTCTTGGGCGAGCCGAAGCCGGCCGGCGGCGAGGCGGCGGCAACCGCCTGCTCGTATCCGCGCTTCGAGATCCCGACTCCGCCCAGCCGCGACTCGATCTCGGTGATCCTGAAGCCCTCCGGGATCACCAGCGTGGCGACCTGGACCGCGGCCGGGCCGAGGTCGAGACGCTTGATGATCGCGTCGTAGTCCGTGCCCGCCTGGAATCCGTATCGTCCGGCCTTGAAGTCCGCCCCCTCGCCCTGCTCGTTGGCGTAGTTGCGAAACCGCGAGCCGTCCTGGATCACGCCGCGCTGCTCGAGGATGCCGCCGATCGACGAGGCGTCCGCGCCGCGCGGGATCACGACCCGGATCACCGCACCGTGCGGATCGGCGGCCGGCTTGCTCGAGTCGGGCAGCACGCGCCGCACGCCCTCGAACACGACCAGGACGACGACGACCAGCGCCGCCAGGACGATCAGCCGGCGAGCCGTGTCAGGTATCCCTCGAGCAGGTGGGCGGCGGCAAGCGCATCGTCACCGTGGCGCGAGCCGGCGATCATTCCAGCCATGGTGGTCGTGAAGCGCTCGTCGTAGGTCTCGATCGGCACCTGTGTGCGGGCCCCCAACTCGGCCACGAACGCAAGCGTCTCCTGGGCCTGCTCGCCGGCGTCGCCGCGAAGCGTCAGCGGCAACCCGACCACGATCCGGGCGGGGTCGTGCTCGGCGATCCGATCGAGCAGCTCACCCAGCCCCTGCGGCGTGCGGACGCGCGCCACCATCCCCAGCGGCCGGGCCACCGTGCCGGTCGCATCGCTGACGGCCAGGCCGGTGCGAGCGCGGCCGTAGTCGAGGGCCATCACCTTCATGCCGGGGTGGCCAGCCGCTCCCGGATCGCGCTCTGGGCGGCCGCGATCGCCGCGTCGAGCTGCTCCGGATCGCTTCCGCCGGCCCGCGCCATCGTGGGGCGGCCTCCACCGCCGCCTCCCACCAGGGGCGCGATCTCGCGGATCAGATCGACGGCCGACAGGCCGCGATCGACCGCAGACTGATCGACGCTCGCGATCAGGTGAGCCTTTCCGTCGCTTGAGCTGCCGAGCACCACCACCGCCGGGGTCAGCCGCGACTTGACGCGATCGGACACCGCCAGCAGCGCCTCGGCGTCGAGTTCCCCGACCACCGCGGCGACGACGTGGATGCCGCCCTGGTCGGAGGCCGAGTCGACCAGACCCGCCTCGCGGCCGTTGGCCGGCGGAGCCGCCCCGCCGCCCGACCGCTCCAGCTTTCGCAGCTGCGCCCGCAGCGACTCGACCTCCGACTCCAGCCGGTCGGCGTCCGCGGCCCGTTCGCGCAGCCGATCGAGCGCAGCCGCCGAGGTGAGCGCCTCGATCCGGCGCACACCCTGGGACGAGCTCGACTCTCGAACGATCAGGAAGGCGCCGATCTCGGCCGTGGAGCGGACATGCGTGCCACCGCACAGCTCGCGGGAGAAGTCCGGCACCTCCACCACTCGCACCTGCTCCCCATACTTCTCGCCGAACAGCATCATCGCTCCCAGCTCCTGCGCCCGTGCGCGCTCGGTGACGAAGACGTGCACCGGCCGGTTCTCGAGGATCATCTCGTTCACGATCCGCTCCACCTCGGCGACCTGCTCCGGGGTGAGGGGCGCGTCGTGACGAAAGTCGAACCTGAGCTTGTCCGGCCCGACGTACGAGCCGGCCTGGGTGACGTGGTCGCCGAGCACCTGGCGCAGCGCGGCGTGCAGGAGGTGGGTGGCGGTGTGGTTCGCCATCACCGGGCGGCGCACCGTCTGGTCGACATGGGCGCGTACTCGCTCGCCGGCCGAGAGCGTGCCGTGCTCGACTCGGGCCACGATCTGCTGATCGTCCTCCTGGCGCACAACCTGCTCCACCACCGCCCTGCCGGCATCGGACTCGATCACGCCGTGGTCCGAGATCTGGCCGCCCCCGGCTGCGTAGAACGGCGACTCGCGCAGCTTCAGCCGCACCGTGCCGTCGTCGCCCTCCACCAGCGCGCCGATCTGTGTGCGCACGTCCAGCTGCTCGTAGCCGACGAAGTCCGTCTCGAAGCCGGCATCCAGCTCGGATGCGCCGAAGCCGACCGCCGCCGTGCTGCGGCGAGCACGCTCACGCTGCTCGTCCATCAGCCGCGCGAAGCCCGCCTCGTCGACCGACTTGCCCTGCTCCTCGGCGATCTCGGCCGTCAGCTCGAACGGGAAGCCGAAGGTGTCGTGAAGCTTGAACGCGTCCTCTGCCGAGACCTCGTTACCGGATCGCGCCAGCACCTCGTCGAGCAACCGACCGCCAAGCTCGAGCGTGCGCGAGAACCGCTCCTCCTCGCCCGCCAGCACCCGCGCTACGTGGGCGCTGTGCCGGCTCAGCTCCGGGTAGGAATCCGCCAGCAGCGATACGACCCGCTCGTGCAACCGGGTCGTGATGTCGCCCTCCAGCCCGAGTCGGCGGCCGTGCAGGATCGCCCGGCGGATGACCCGGCGCAGCACGTAGCCCCGGCCCTCGTTGGACGGCTCGATGCCGTCGCTGGCGAGGAACGTCATCGAGCGCCCGTGATCGGCCAGCACGCGCAGCGAGCGAGTCTGCTGGCCGCCCGCGTCGTAGCTGGTGCCCGTCCAGCCCTCGATCTCACGGATGACGTCGGCGAACGCGTCCGTCTCGTAGACGCTGTGCACGCCCTCGGTCAGCGCGGCCACCCGCTCGAGCCCCGCACCGGTGTCCACGCTGGGCGCGGGCAGCGGCTCCAGGGTACCTCCCTCGAGCATGTTGTACTGGAGGAAGACGAGGTTCCAGTACTCGAGGAAGCGGTCGCACTCGCAGCCGGGCGCGCACTCCGGCCGGCCGCAGCCGTGCTCGGGGCCGCGATCGTAGTAGAGCTCCGAGCACGGGCCGCAGGGACCTGTCGGCCCGGCCTGCCAGAAGTTATCGCCGCCCAGCCGCACGATCCGGTCGGCCGGCACGCCGGTGCGTATCCACAGCTCGATCGACTCCTCGTCGGCGGGGACGGTGGCGTCACCCTCGTACACGGAGGCCCATAGCCGCGAGGGCTCGAAGCCGAATCCCTCAGAGCTGATCGAGAGCTCCCACGCGCAGGCGATCGCATACTCCTTGAAGTAGTCGCCGAACGAGAAGTTGCCGAGCATCTCGAAGAAGGTGAGGTGGCGGGCGGTCTTGCCGACCTGGTCGATGTCCACGGTGCGAAAGCACTTCTGCACCGTGGTCGCCCGCGCCGCGGGCGGCGTCTCGACGCCCAGGAAGTAGCGCTTCAGCGGCTGCATGCCGGCGGTGGTGATCAGCACCGAGGTGTCCCAATCGGGCGGCACCAGCGATCCGCTGGGCAGCTCCACGTGGCCGCGCGCGACGAAGTAGTCGACGAAGCGGCGGCGGATCTCGTGGGACTGCATCCGCGCATTCTACCGAGCGCGCCTACCGCAAAACGAGGATGGCGGACCGGCGGTAGCGTGAGACGATGGTGGCAGTGTCAGGAAGTGCCGAGATGCCGCTTCGAACGGTGCCGCTCCCGCGTACAGGGGGCCGCGTGCTGGTGGTCGAGGATCACCTCCCGCTCAACAACATGATCAGCGAGGCTCTGCGCGGCGACGGGCTCGAGGTCGACCAGGCCACGGACGGCCGGCTGGCGCGGGAGATGCTGCGGGGCGGCGGCTACCGGGTGGCGGTGATCGACATCCGGATGCCTGGGCTGACCGGCTTCGAGCTGCTCGAATGGGCGAGCTCGGAGCTCGCCGGCTGCGCGATCATCATGATGTCTGTGGTGGCGGACCCGGAGTCGCGCCGACGGGCGGCGACGCTTGGCGCCGTCGGCTTCCACCAGAAGCCGTTCGAGCTGGAGATGCTGATGGGCAGCGTGAGGGCCGCCTTCGACGCTGCTGAGTCGAGCATCTAAGGTTCCTGTATGCACGAGGACGACACACTGAGCAGGTTCGAGCGGTCGGAGCCGTTCGCGGGCCGGATCGAGCCGCTGGACGAGTTCGTGCTGATCGAGCCGATCGAGGACGAGACCGAGACGAACGCCGGCCTGATCATCCCGGCCAGCGCGGAGTCGGCCTGCCTGTCGGGAATCGTGACCGCGGCGGGCGAGGAGGCTGTCGGCATCTCACCCGGCGACAAGGTGCTGTACCCGCGCGGCGCGGGCTACGAGATCCGGCTGTCCGGCCAGCCGAAGCGGCTGGTGTCGCGGCATGAGCTCATTGCCCGGTTGCACGACTGACCTCGTCGGCGAGCGAAAACCGAGCAATACGAGGAGCGAGGAAGGCACAGTGCTTCGCACGGGCCGACCGAAGCGACAAAGTGGTGCGACGGTTTGCAGCCGCCGCTACCCTCGCGCCGCGCGTAGCTCCTCGTCGATCTCCTGCTCTCGCCGCGCGGCGGCTTCGCGTCCCTCGTCGGCGGCTTCGCGCAGATCGTCGCCCATCGTGCGCAGGTCGGCCATCAGCCGTGACGGCATGTCGGCCAGCACCTCGCTGAGCGGCCGTCCCTCGGCCTCGGCGATCCGCCGCGCCCGCTCGTAGACGAGCGCCGCGGCGCCGG
>JAWVDZ010000203.1:0-2536 GCA_033856955.1 Gaiellales bacterium | reverse complement strand
CGCAGGTGTGGTTGCGCGACGAGGGCACGTTGCTGGCCGACCTCGCCCATCCCGGCGCCCGCGTCCAGGTGGCCGCCGCAGGCAGCGGCGGGGGCGGCAACCGCCGCTACGCGACCGCCAACCGCCGCGCTCCCACCACCGCCGAGGTGGGCGAGCTGGGCGACGAGCAGTGGCTGGAGCTGCGCCTGAAGCTGGTCGCCGATGCGGCGCTGCTCGGCTTTCCCAACGCGGGCAAGTCGTCGCTGCTGCGGCGGATCTCGAACGCCAAGCCGAAGGTGGCCGACTACCCGTTCACCACGATCGACCCGGTGCTGGGCACCGTGGACGCGCACGACGGCGGCCAGCTGACGGTGGCCGACGTGCCCGGGCTGCTCGAGGGCGCGAGCGAGGGCGTCGGCCTCGGCCACGAGTTCCTCGCCCACCTGGAGCGGGCGCGGGTGCTGGTGCACCTGGTCGAGGCGGTCGACGACCCCGAGGACGTGCTGCGCCGGCGAACGACCATCAACCGCGAGCTTCGGTTGCACGGCGGCGGCCTGGGCGAGCGTCCGCAGATCCTGGTGCTGTCCAAGATCGATCTGATCGCCGCCGACCGGCGGGAGGCCCTTGTGGCGGAGTGCGGGGCCGATCTGGCCTGCTCCTCGGCCACCGGCGAGGGCATCGACGAGCTGGTCTCGCTGCTGTTCGAGCGGGTGGCGGAGCTTCCCATCCCCGAGCAGGGCCTGCCCGAACAGACGCCCGAGCTGGCGGACTTCCTCGTCTACCGGCCGCGCCCACCGGCCCGGCGGGAGTACAAGATCCTGCGCGACTCGGGAGTGCTGCGGGTGGCGGGACGATCGATCGAGCGCCGCGCGTCGGAGCTCGATCCCGACAGCGAAAGCGATGTCGCCCTGCTGGCCAACGAGCTCGAGCGGCTGGGGGTCGAGGACGCGCTGCGCGCGGCGGGCGCAAAGCCCGGTGAGGAGATCCTGCTCGGCGCCCACAGCTTCACCTTCCGGCCCGCCCAGCGGGAGCCGGCCGGGTGAGGGTGGGCGTGTTCGGCGGCGAGTTCGACCCGCCGCACCTCGCTCACGTGGCCGTGGCGCGGGCCGCCCGCGACCAGCTGGCGCTCGACAGGGTGCTGGTCGTTCCGGCCGGCAGCCCGCCGCATCGCGAGGCGTCCACCACACCGGCCGCAACCAGGCGGCGGATGGCGGAGCTGGCGTTCGCCGGCGAGCGCGCGATCGAGGTCAGCCCGATCGAGATCGACCGCGGAGGCACCAGCCACACACACGACACGCTCCGAGCGCTGGCGCCGCTGGGCGACCTGTTTCTGATCATGGGCGCCGATCAGCTGGCCTCGTTCGACACCTGGCGCGAGCCGGCGGCGATCCGCGAGCTGGCCACCTTGGTGGTGGCTCCGCGCACAGGGTTCACGGTGCCGGACGGGGAGGCGGTGCCGCTCGAGATGGCCCCGGTCGACCTGTCCTCGACAGGTGTTCGTGAGGCGCTGCGAACCGGCGGCGGCGAGCAGCTCGTACCGCCCGCGGTGCTGGCTCTGATCCGCGCCCAGGGCCTGTACGGCGGCCCTCCGTGCTAGGCTGCTGGCGAGGAAATTTGGAGCTGATCGTCTGACCACGAGTCTCGAACTCGCACACCGCATCGCCGCCCTCGCGGCCGACAAGCTGGCCGCGGACATCGTCATCCTCGACATGAGCGATGTGGTCACGTACACCGACTACTTCGTGATCTGCTCCGGGCGCACCGCCCGTCAGACCCAGGCCGTGGCCGCCGAGATCCGTGAGACGCTCAAGCGCGACCGGATTCTCGCCCGCGGGGTGGACGGCGAGCGCCAGGGCGACTGGATCCTGCTCGACTTCCTGGACGTGGTCGTGCACGTCTTCACGCCTGATGCGCGGGCGTTCTATCGCCTCGAATCGCTGTGGGGCGAGGTCCCCAGCGAGTCGTTCGCGACCGGTGCCTGAGCCGGTCTACACACCCGCTGAGGCGCAGTCCCTGCTGGACGCGGTGATCCGGCGGCTGGCCGAACGGCTGGTCGCGCTGGGCGCCGAAACCGAGCCGATGCGGCGCCGCTGGCAGACGATGGTGGTGGCGATCGGCTCGAACGGCGGCGGCCTGGACAAGGCTGAGGCGGAGCGATTGCGCGAGGCGCTCGAGCAGGCCCAGCGCGAGGCCGCCGAGATCCTGGCCGAGATCGCATCGCACGGCGTGCAGGTCAAGGATGCCGACCGCGGGCTGCTCGACTTCCCGACGGTTGTCGACGGCCGCCCCGCGCTGCTGTGCTGGCAGGTGGGCGAGGAGCGAATCGAGTTCTGGCATACGATCGAGGACGGATTCGCCGGCCGCCGTCCGATCGAGTGAGCGCCGGCCGCCACCTGGCGGACGCCCTCGAGGCGGAGCAGGAGGCGCACCGGGCGCTGCTGGCCGGCCGGCCCGCGTCGGCAACCTATCGGCGTGCCCGCGACGCCTACCTGGCGTCGCACTCGGCGACCGGACCGCGCAGCTGGGGACGGCTGATCGGCGCGCTCAAGATGTCGAT
>JAWVDZ010000202.1:0-5312 GCA_033856955.1 Gaiellales bacterium | reverse complement strand
CGGCGCGGCCGCCGCCACGGCCGGCTCGGGCGTCGCGTTCCACGGTTCGAGGCCGGAGAAGTCGCCGAACACCTCGCTGGGATCGCTGGCGTAGGCGACCCGCGTCAGGTTGATCAGGTGCCGCGGCTCGAGGTTCTCGCCCAGCGACGAGCGGCCGAAGAAGCCGGTGCCGATCGTCATGGTGGGCGCGAGGTTGGTGTCCAGGCCGGCCGATCCGGTGCTGCCGCCCACGTTGACGGCCACCCGCAGCACCCGCACCGCCGCGCCGTAGGCCATGATCGTGCGCGGGTCGCGGGAGTGGATCACGGCCGAGTGCCCGGCCCCGCCGATCCGAAGCATCGCGCAGGCGGCGTCGATGCCGCGTCCGGCGTCCGGCACCCGCACCAGACCGAGCAGCGGGAACAGCTTCTCGCGGGCAAGCGGCTCCTCGGGCACAACCAGCGGGAACGGCGCCACCAGCACGCGCGTGGTGGGCGGCACCTTGATGCCGCACTCGGCGGCCAGCACGGTGGCATCGCGGCCTATCAGGTCGATCCGCATCCGGCCCTCCGGGTACAGGCCGGCCCGCACCGCATCCGCCTCGGCCTCGTCCAGCATGTGCGCGCCGTTCTTTCCCAGCTCGCGCTCGAACTCGTCCCCGCACCGCTCCTCGACGATCGCGCACGACTCGTTGGTGCAGAGGATCGAGTTGTCGAACGCCTTCGAGTCGGCCAGCAGCCGGGCGGCCTGGGCGAGATCGGCGGTGTGGTCGACCAGCGCCGGCACGTTGCCCGGCCCGACGCCGATCGCGGGGTTGCCCGAACGGTATGCGGCCCTCACCACGGCGACCCCGCCGGTGGCCAGGATCACGTCGGTGGTGGGGTCGCTCATCAGCGCCTCGATCAGCGGGATGGTCGGCTCCTCGACGACCTGGATGCAGCCGTCCGGCGCGCCCGCCGCCACCGCGGCGCGGGCGAGGTGGTTGGCGGCGTCCACCGAGACCTCACGGGCCAGCGGGTGGGGGCTGACGACGACGGCGTTTCGCGTCATCAGCGCCAGCAGCACCTTGAAGTAAACGGTCGCGATCGGGTTGGTGGAGGGTGTCAGCGCCAGCACCACGCCGGCCGGCCGCGGCAGCTCGACGATCTTGGCGTCGGCGTCGATCCGAGCGCTGACGAAGTCGCTGCCGCCGTACCACTCGACCAGCCCGCGAGAGCAGGCCTCGTTCTTCTGGCGCTTGTGGTCGACCACGCCCATGCCGGTCTCCTTGACCGCCCATTCGGCATACCTTTCCGCGTTTCGGTATGCCTCATCCGCCACCGCCAGCACGATCCGGTGCGTGCGCTCCCAGTCGTACCCGGCGAAGGCGGTGGCCGCCCAGTGCGCCCGCTGCAGCATCATGCGGGCGCGGGGCACGCCCGCCGCCTCACTCGGGCGCTCGCTCATCGCGCACCCGCCATCGATGGCGCCCCGCGCAGCTCGGCCAGCGCCTGGCCGATCGAGACCTCGGTGCGGTCGAGCACCTCGTCCACCAGCTCCGGGCTCTGCAGGATGCCAGGCTTGAACTGGAGCACGCGCGGATCGAGCGTCGAGAAGATCGCCCACACGCCGTTCTGGTACAGGTGCTTCATCACGATCTTGGCGCCCTGCGGATGCTCGAACTCGAGCCCCATCACGACGCCGTCCTGGCGGATGCCGACGAACCAGTCGGGATAGGCGGCCTGGATCCGGCGCAGGCCGTGGCCGAATCGGTCGGAGATGTAGTGCACCATCGAGCGCACCTCGGGCCGCTCGCAGATCTCGAGCACCTTCAGCGCGACAATGCAGCCCAGCTCGGCGCCGCCACCGGTCGAGATGTGGCCGAAGCCGTCCTCGCTCAGCCAGGCCGAGCACTCCTCCGAGACGACCACGCACGAGATCGGGTACATGCCGCCCGTGATGCCCTTGCCGATCACCATGATGTCGGGCTCGACGCCGGACTTGGTGATGCCCCACATCTCGCCCGTGCGCATCAGCCCGGTCTGCACCTCATCGGCGATGTAGAGCGCGCCATGCCGCTCGCAGAGCCGCTTCACGCCCTGAAGGTAGCCGGGTTCGGGAAGCGGAAAGCCGTACGTCGCGGGGATCGTCTCCAGCAGCACCGCGGCCACGTCGTCGCCCCGCAGGGCGACCTCCATCGCGTCCAGGTCGTTGAACGGCACGTGCACGAACTCATCCGGCCGATCGGCCAGAAACAGCTTCGAGAAGCGGTCGTCGCCGCTTGCGACCGCAAGCCCCGTGTGACCGTGGTAGCCCTTCAGGATCGAGACGATCTTGCGCCGCTGCCGCGTGTGGCGGGCGGTCTTGATCGCGATGTCGGTGGCCTCGCCGCCACCCGCGCCGTAGATCACGCGCCGCATGTTGGGCGGGCAGACCTTGACCAGCGCTTCGGCCAGCGCGGTGCGGGCAAGTGCCGGGAAGTGGTGGTTGCCGATATCGAACCGCTGCATGGCCTGCTCGAGCGTCGCGATCAGCTCGGGGTTTCGGTGGCCGAGGTTGTAGGTGCCACCGTTCAGGTGCAGGTCGATCAGCCGCCGGCCCGCCATGTCCCAGAAGAAGTAGCCCTCGCGGCGGTCGATCACCAGGTCGATGCCGGCGTCCTGCCAGAAGTCCGTCTTGTCAGGGTTCCAGAACTCCCGCGAGCGATCGAGGAAGTCGTCCTTTGACTCGTAGGAGAAGAAGCCGTAGTCGTACATGGCGAACCTTGTCCTGACCGTACCTAATAACAGACCAAATGTCAAGAAGGGCGTATTGGTATGGTGTGGCGGAGGTGTGGTAGGTTGGCGCGATGAGCGAGGGCGTCGATACCGCGATCGTCGGCGCGGGCATCGTCGGCCTGGCCACGGCGCACGCCCTGTGCCGCGACGGCGCCGGGTCGGTGGCGCTGTTCGACCGCTCGTGGCCCGGATCGGGCGACTCCGGGCGGTCGTTCTCGATGGTCCGCCGCCACTACTCGAACGCGGTGGTCGCGCGCCTCGCGATCGAGGGCTCGCGCACGATCCGCGACTGGGCGGACGAGGTGGGGGTGGCCGACGCGGGGTTCGCACGCTGCGGCTACCTCTTGACCGTCCCGGAGCGTCTGGTGGATGCCTGCCGCGGCAACATCGAGATGCTGCGGGGCATCGGGCTCGATACCTCGTTCGTGACCCCGGACGAGATCGCCGAGATCGAGCCCGAGATCTCGACGGACGGCGTGGCCGGAGCGGCGTACGAGCCGGAGGGGGGCTTTGCCGACGCGCAGAAGATGTGCCTGGGGTGGTTCGCCGCGGCGGCTTCGCGTGGACTGCGCCACCACCTCGGCTCGGCGGTGCGGGCGATCCGGGTCGAGGGCGGTCACGTCGCCGGCGTCGAGAGCGATGCCGGCTTCGTGCCGGCGGGGCGGGTGGTGCTGGCCACCGGGGCGTGGGCGAACGACCTGCTGGAGCCGCTCGGCGTTCGGTTGCCGATCGAGCTACGCCGGCTCCAGGTCGCGATCCTGCGAACGGCGCAGGGCGGGCCGCTGCCCTCCGCGGTGGTGTCGGACGCGGTCACCAACGTTGTGGTGCGTCCCGACCGTGGGCACCAGTTCTGCGCTGTTGCCTACGCCGGCGAGGACGTTTTGGAGCGGGCGGATGACTGCGACCACGGTCTGTCCGAGGGCTACCTGGATGCGGTTCGCCGCGGCCTGGCGGCCAGGTTCCCGCGCCTGGCCGAGTTCGAGCTGGTTCGCGGGTTCGCCGGGCCCTACGACGTGACGCCGGACTGGAACCCGGCGATCGGCCCCTGTCCCGGGATCGAGGGTCTCTACCTCGCCGTCGGCTGGAGCGGCCACGGCTTCAAGCTCTCGCCGGCGGTGGGCGAGGTGGTGGCGGCCGAGGTGACCGGCCGCACGCCTCCGATCGACGTCTCCGAGCTGCGCCCGGAGCGCTTCGCCGAGGGGCGGCTGCTGCACCTGGCGTACGGGCCGGGTGCGCGGGCGTGAACTGATCACCAACCGGTGCCTGGCAACGCGGAACGCGGTGCCTGGCACCATCGAGCCACGGCTGACGATCGCCTGCGCACTTCCTATCGCCCGGCGCGGGCCGGCGTTCGGTGCTTGCTCGATCGTGCCTGGCACCGGCCTTTCGGCTCTTGCCAGGCACGGTAGTAAGGCGCCCCCCGCCTCACGACGAGCCGTCGCCCTCCGACACGGCGCGGTACCGCGCCACCGCGTCGGCGTCGTTGTTCGCGGTGAGCGCAGCCGCCTCGGCGTCCCGGAGGCGCACGTAGCGAGCGATTTCGTCCGCCACCCGATCGTCCGACCAGCCGAGCAGCGGTGCGATCAGCGGCGCCACGTCGGCCGCGGCGGCCCGGCCGCGGTCGGGCACCTCGATCGCGATCCGCATCCGACGCGCCAGCACGTCGTCGAGGTCGAGGGCGCCCTGATGTGTTATCGCGTGCGTCGCCTCGGCGCGCAGGTATCGCTCGGCGCCGGCGATCGGCGATGCCAGCCGCGGATCGGCCACCGCCTGTGCCGCCACCTCGTCGGCGCAGGCGCCATGCCGGGCCAGCAGCAGGTCGAGCTGCTGCCGGCCGATGCCGGAGCGCGGTTCGAGCATGGTGGCCGCGCCGCCCGCCGCCCCGATCAGCGGCAGCTCGTGCGTCCGCGAGGCGGGCACGTCGCCCTCCAGGTCGCGCGCCGCCAAGTCGACCGCGTCGCGGGCCATCAGCCGGTACGTCGTGTACTTGCCGCCCAGGATCGCTGTCAACCCCGGCAACGGTGAGAGCAGCCGGTGCTTCCGTGACAGCCGGGTCGTATCGGAGCCTCTGGCCGCCACCAGCGGCCGCAGCCCTGCGAACACCCCGCACACGTCGGACGGCGCGATCGGGTGGCACAGCACCGAGTTCATCTTCGAGAGCACGTACTCGGTGTCGGCTCCGCTGGCAACGACGTCCTCAGGGGTGCCCGTCCACTCCGTGTCGGTGTCGCCCAGCAGCCAGTGGTCAGAGCCCCACGGGATGGCGTGGAAGATGCTCTTCTCGGTGCGCATGAACAGGCCGTCGCGCATCGCGATCCGATCGCGCGGCACCATCAGGTGCACGCCCTTGGACGGGCGAAGCGCGGCGTGCGGTTCGCCGGTCGCGAGCTCGAGCAGCCGGTCGCCGCCCACGCCCGCTGCCGAGACGGTGTGGCGGGCGCGAAGCGTCAGCTCTCCGGCCGGGCCGGCCACGGTCACTCCCGTCACCCGCCCCGTCTCGCTCCGCAGGAATCCCGTCACGCGCGCGCGGGTGACGATCGCGGCCCCCTGGGCGGCGGCCGTGCGGGCGACGTACGC
>JAWVDZ010000201.1:0-3583 GCA_033856955.1 Gaiellales bacterium | reverse complement strand
ACATCGCCCGTCTGCAGGACCAGCTCGACCGCATCGAAGCGTCACTGACGGAGCTGGCCGGCCGGATGGATGCGCCCAAGCCGCGCCGTGCGAAGGCGTCAGGGAGCGCGAAGACGGAGAGCTGACGGCACGATCTCGAAGCTGGCCGGGGTCAGGCCCGGCTGCTCGCCGTCCACCTCGATCGGCAGGGCCGACTCGGGGGTGACGGTGACGCGGCGGGCGCGACGCATGGTCGCCTTGGGATGCCCGGTGTGCGTGCCCCGGTAGAGCTTGTGCAGGTTGAGGGCGAGGTCGAGCTTCGAGACGTCACCCCAGACCAGCACGTCCAGCAGGCCGTCGGCGGGATCGGCGTCGGGCAGGATCTTCATCCCACCGGCGAAGTAGCGGCAGTTGCCGACGATCGCGTTGTTGCAGACCTGGTCGAGCTGCTCGTCGTCGATCTGGATGCGGAAGCGGGAGTTGCGGTAGCCGACGAAGGTGGCGACCGCCGCCCAGCCGAACGCCACCGTCGCACCGAGCGGCTTGCCGCTGCGGTTGACGCGGTCGGCGGCGACGCCGGTCAGGCCGGCGCTGGCGATGTTGATGAAGTGCCGGCTCTCGGTCCTTCCGTCTCGGCCGGCGTACTCGACCCGGCCGAGGTCGATCGTGCGGGCCGGCGCCCCGGCGGCGATCTCGAGCGCCCGGTCGGCGTCCTTGGGGATGCCGAAGGTGCGCATGATGTCGCAGCCCGAGCCGCGCTGGACGATCGCCAGCTCGGTGGCGCCGGTCCCGCCCGCCAGTCCATTCGCCACCTCGGACACGGTGCCGTCGCCGCCCACCGCGAGCACCAGCGGCACGCCCCGCCCGGCCGCCTCCCGCGCCAGCACGGTCGCGTGTCCGCGCTGCTCGGTCAGCCGCACGTCCACCTCCAGCCCGTGCGCCTTTGCCCGCTTGGCGATCTCGGGCCACTGGCGGGCGGTGCGCCCGGCGCTGGACGCCGGGTTGACGATCATGAGGGTCTCGGTCACGCCTTGGCGTCCGCTGCGGCGGCCAGTGCCAGCAGGGTCATCCGCTGCACGCCCGCCGCCAGCTCGTCGTCGCCGATGCGGACGAACTGCTCACCGCCGACCAGGTCGGACACGGTCAGGATGCACGCCGTCTTGACGCGGCGCAGGGCGCCGATGGTGAAGAGCACGGCGCCCTCCATCTCGACCGCCAGCACGCCCCGCTCCGCCCATCGACGGTGGCGCTGCGGATCTGGGTCGTAGAACGTGTCCGAGGAGGCGATCGCGCCGACGTGGGGCCGGATGCCCAGGCCCTTCGCGGCATGGATCGCGCCGTGGGTGAGACCGAAGTGCGCCGTCGGCGCATGCGGCTCGCCCTGCGTGTAGGCGCGGGCGGTGCCGTCGGCGGGCACGGCGGACAGCGCGATGATCGTGTCGCCCAGCGCCAGCTCGGGCTGGAGGCCGCCGCAGGTGCCGATCCGGATCAGCCGCTCGGCGCCCAGCTGCACCAGCTCCTCGATCACGATCGCGGCGCTGGGGCAGCCCATTCCGGTGGCCTGTACCGAGACCGGCGTTCCCTCGTGCGTGCCGGTGAAGCCGAGCATGCCGCGCTCGCCGTTGACCTGCCGCACATCGTCGAGGAACTCCTCCGCCACCGTGCGAGCACGCAGCGGGTCGCCCGGCAACAGCACCGCGGGTGCGTAGTCGCCCGGCTCGGCTCTCAGGTGGATCGGCATGGTGGAGCAGCTTATCGTCAAGCCACAGCGCATTCCGGCCGATCTTCGAGGGATGGCGCCGCAGAACCGGTTACAAGCCCTTTTCGACCTCTCCCGCACTCTCTCCTCCAGCCTGGAGCTGAGCGAGGTGCTGGGCCAGTTCACCGATCGCGCGGCCGAGCTGACCGGGGCGACCGCCGCCGATCTGTCCACCTGGGATCGGGAGCGCGACGTGCTGGTGCAGCTGACCGAGTACCTGTCGCTGGAGGATCGCGTCAGCATCCCCGAGGACCAGCTGTACCCGCTCTGCGACTTCCCGGCAAGCCGGCAGGTGATGGAGGGGCAGCGGCCGATGCAGATTCGCGTCTCGCGTCCCGAGGACGATCCGCACGAGCGCGGCCTGCTCGAGGAGCGGGGGCTGCGATCCCTGCTGATGCTGCCGCTGGTCGCCCGCGGCGCGGCGATCGGGCTGATGGAGATCGTCGATGTCGAGGATCGCGCGTTCGACGCACACGACGTCGAGTTCTGCCAGGCGCTGTGCGACGTGGTCGCGACGGCGGTGCACAACGCGCAGCTGTACGAGCAGGTCAAGGAGATGGCCCTGCGCGACCAGGTGACGCAGCTCTACAACCGGCACTGCTTCGAGGAGCAGCTGGCCGGCGCGGTGGCCCGCAGCCGGCGCAGCGGCGAGTCGCTGGCGCTGCTGGTGATCGACCTCGACGGGCTCAAGCGGATCAACGACCTTGGCGGTCATCCCGCCGGAGACGAGGCCCTGAGGGCCGCAGCCGAGGCACTTCGCTCGTCGTGCCGGCTGGGGGACGTTCCCTGCCGGCTGGGCGGAGACGAGTTCGCCGTGATCCTTCCCGGCGCCTCGGCCGAGGCGGCCGAGATGGTCGCCGAGCGGGCGCAGAACCGGCTGCATGAGCTGGGAAAGGGGCAGTTCAGCTTCTCCGGCGGCGTCGCGATGTCAGGCGACGATCTGGCCACTCCGTACGAGCTGTACCGCACCGCTGACATCGCCGCGTACCGCGCGAAGACGGCCGGCGGGGCGCGCACGCTGCTCGCTCGCAGCATCTGAATCTTCAAGCCGCGGCCGGGAACGCCGATCTGATCAGTACATGGCCCCTCCCAACCGCCTGCAGGCACTGCTCGAGCTGTCGCGCGCGCTCTCCTCGTCGCTCGACCTGCGCGATGTGCTGCTCGAGCTGCTCGACCGTGTCGCCCGGCTGACCGGGGCCACCGGCACGGCCGTGTCGCGCTGGGACCGGGAGCGAGGCGTGCTCGTGACCCTGGTGCATCACTCACACGGAACCAACTCGCTGGCCGAGGAGGGTGTCGAGGGATATACGCTGACGCGCTACCCGGCCACGGCCGCGGTGCTCGAGACGCAGCGGCCCCGCCAGATCAGGCTCTCGAATCCACGCGACGATCCGGCCGAGCGGGAGATGCTGCGCAAGCTCGGGTTCGGATCGCTGCTGATGCTGGCGCTGGTCGTCCGCGGCGACACGATCGGGCTGATGGAGATCGCCGACGTGCGTGACCGCTCCTTCACGCCCCAGGACGTCGAGTTCTGTCAGGCCGTCTGCGACGTCGTCGCCACCTCGCTGCACAACGCGATCCTCTATGAGAAGGCGCGCGATCTGGCCATGCGCGACCAGCTCACCGACCTGCACAACCGCCGCTCGTTCGACGACCGCCTGACCGAGGCCGTCGCCCGCGCCGGTCGCGAGGGAGCTGCGCTGGGGCTGTTGGTGCTGGACGTGGACGGGCTGAAGCGGATCAACGACGCCGGTGGGCATGTGGCGGGCGACGAGGCTCTGCGGATGGCCGCCGATGCGCTTCGGACGTCGGTGAGGGAGGGCGACGTCGCGTGCCGCCTGGGCG
>JAWVDZ010000200.1:0-3793 GCA_033856955.1 Gaiellales bacterium | reverse complement strand
GGCGTCGTGATGCTCGACCCCGAACCAGCGGCCGGTGCGGCCGAAGGCGGTGATGATCTCGTCCGCGACCAGCAGCACCTGATGGCGATCGCAGACCTCGCGCACAGCCTTCAGGTATCCGGGCGGCAGATCGACGGCAGCTCCCGAGGAGCCTGTTATCGGCTCGACGATGAACGCGGCCACGTGATCGGCGCCGCGGGAGAGGATCGCCGCCTCCAGCTCGGCCGCTCCCTGCTCGGCGGTCTCCGAGTTCGGCACCGCCGCGCACTTGTGCAGCAGCGACTCGAACGGCGCCCGCCAACGCGACCCGGACAGCGAGAGCGCGCCCAGCGTCGAGCCGTGGTAGGAGGTGACCCGCGACAGGAACTCGATCTTGGCCGGCTTGCCGAGCAGCTCCCAGTAGAGCACCGCCAGGTGCATCGCCGACTCATTGGCCTCGGAACCGGACGAGTTGAAGAACGACCACTCCAGGTCGCCGGGAGCGTGGAGCGCGATCCGCTCCGCCAGATCCAGCATCGGCTCGTTGCGGAACGAGAAGCGGTAGGCGTAGTTGATCTCGGTCGACTGCCGCTGAAGCGCCTCCACCACCCGCGGGTGGCAGTGGCCGAGCAGCATCACCATCGCCCCGCCGCAGGCGTCCAGGTAGCTGCGCCCGTCGTCCGTCTCGATCCGGCATCCCTGCGCGCGAACCGCCACCGGCAGCGCCTCGCCGGCGGTCATCGAGTAGTCGACGCGCACGGCGCCGGTGGGGGATGCCTCCATGCGCCGATTCTACCGGGCGGTCAGAGCGACTGAGGCGGTGCTTGGAGCTCGGCCTGAAGCTCGATCAGCCAGCAGCCCTCGGCCAGGCCGGCGATCGCCTCGCGCAGCGCGGCGCCGGCCTCGGCGGTGGAGCCGATGCGGCGATAGGTGACGCCGTATGCAGCCGCCAGCTGCTCGAAGTCGGGCGAGCGGAGATCGACCGCGGTCGAGTGGCCGTAGGCCGACATCTGGTAGTTCTTGAGCACGCCGTAGCAACGGTCGTTGACCAGTAGCGTGACGAAGTGCAGGCCGTTCTGCTGGGCCGTGACCAGTTCGTGTCCACCCATCAGGAAGCCGCCGTCGCCGATCAGAACGACGGTCGGGCTGCCGGGATGGGCGGCCGCCGTGCCCAGGGCGGTCGGGATGCCCGATCCGAGCGCGCCGCTCATCGGGTAGCAGAAGCCGCCCGGCCCGCGGGCGTCGAGGTAGAGCACCGCCCAGTAGGACTGGATCGTCATGTCGCCGACCACGATCGCGTCGTCCGGGAGCGCCACGTCGAGCTGGTGCATCAGCTCACGCTCGGGCTCGAACCCGTGGGCTGCAACCTCGGATTGCCGTCCGGCCACCGCGGCGCGGGCCGCCGCCGCTCCGTCGCGCGCCCCGCCGCTGATGCCGGCCGCCAGCAGCGCGTCGCAGAACAGGCCGACGTCGGCGACCACGCCCTCGCGCACCGGGTAGTTGCGGCCGATCCGGCCCGCATCGACGTCCACCTGCACCAGCGCCGCGGGGAACGGCACCGTCCAGTGGCAGGTGTACTCCTCGGCGAAGCGGGTGCCAAGCGCGAGGCAGACATCGCTGGCCGCGATCACCCCCTGCACGGACGGCTCCTCGCATGATGACCCGGCATGCAGGGGATGCCCGGGCGCGAGCACGCCCTTGCCGTTGAAGCTGGTCACGACCGGAGCATCCAGCCCCTCGGCCAGCCGGCGGACGGCGTCGGCGGCAAGCCGGCAGCCGCCGCCTGCGAACACCAGCGGCGCCTGTGCGCCGGCCAGCAGCTCGCGCACCCGGGAAACCGCGGCGGGGTCGGGGGCGGGCGGCGACAGCGCGGTGACCCGCACCGGTTCGCGCTCCGCGGCGGCGGTCAGCACCATCGTCATGGCCTCGATCATGGCCGGGCCGGGCCGGCTCGCTATCGCGCACAGCGCCTCGTCCACGGCCGCCGACAACGCCCGCGGCGTGGCCGGGCGAACGTGGTGGCGCGTGACCGCCTCGAAGGCGGCTCGCTGCCCGGCCGTCTCGTGCATCCAGCCCCGCTCGCCGGCGTCGCTGGGAACCTGGGTCGTTATGTGCAATACGCGGAAGCTCGACGCCTCCGCCTCGCCCATCCCGGCGAAGGCGTTGAACGCGCCCGGTCCGGTGCTCGTGATGCAGACGCCGACGCGGCCGGTGGTGCGGGCGTAGCCGACGGCTGCGAACGCCGCCGCCTGCTCGTGGCGAACGACCACGGTGCGGATGGGAGAGCCGCTGAGCGCCTCCCACAGGCTCAGCGCGTGCTGTCCGGGGATGCCGAACACGATCTCGACGCCATGCGCCTCAAGCGCTGCGACCAGCAGATCGGCCCCGGTCGCCACCTTCCTCTCTTGCGCCACGCTCATCAGAGCCCCGGAGAGCTACTTGCCCTGAGTGATCAGCGCGACCAGGTTGTCCAGGTCGGCCGGCGAGAGCTTGGTGCCGAAGTCAGTCGGCATGAGGCCGGCACTGAAGCCGCTTGCGATCACCTTGTCGGGATCCACGATCGACTCCCTGACGAAGTCAGCGAGCGGCGTGCTGCCCGCGTCGCCCGCGAGCGCCGTGTCGAGGTCGGGGCCGACGTTTCCGCTCGCACCGGCCGCGGCCAGGGTGTGACACGAGCCGCAGCCCTGCGCGTCCCAGACCACCTTGCCGGCCGTCGCGTCACCGCCTCCGCCGCCGGACGAGCCGCCGTTGCTGGTGCTCGGCGTCGAGGTGCTGGGCGGTGTCGAGGAGGACGACGAGTAGGTCGAGAGCGGCAGCGAGCCCAGTCCCTCGCTCGAAGCCCCGCTGGTGTCGGTGCCGGAAATCGCGATCACCACAACCATCACCACGATGCCGACGATGGTTCCGACGAGGGCTGCAACGAGTACCTTGATCATCGCGCGGGCAACTTTACCAGCTTGGCCCGGACACGTCGCGGCAACCAACCGGTAGCCCGGATACCCCAAGAAGGGGATGTGCAGGGTGGCGTCGAACGACGACCTGTGACCCGTATGCTCGATCGACGAGACATCCAGACGCTCATGTACTGCGTGCGACTGACAGAGATCGGCGGCCAGTGGCAGTCCGGCTATCCGGTGCGCACCCCGCACGAGCTGGAGTGCAAGCTGGCCGAGCTGTTGCACGAGGTGGAGCAGCTCCACCAGGCCGGGCAGACCTCCCGCACCGCGGCCTGAGCCTCCCCCGCCGGCGCCAGGGTCGGGCCGGGGTTACGGAACCGTTTCGGAGTCCGGGGAGTTGAAGCGGGCCCGCCACGCCGTCAGCGTGAAGCTGTCGGCGCCGATCGTGCGGCGCGCCTCTCGAGCGCGAAGCGGCGGCGTTGCCGACATGGCCAACCAGGGTTCCACCTGCCAGGTCGAGTCCCAGCGCATCTCCTCGTCCAGCGCCAGGCCGTGGGACGCCAGCAGCCCCGCGACCTCGCCCTCGCGCGGCAGCCTTCGGTGGTCGGGGTCGCGCAACCGCTCCACCGTCTCCCAGCGCTCGGCCTGCTCCGGGTCGGGGTCGGCCAGGTAGTCCTGGACGACGATCGAGCCGCCGCGCCGCAGCACACGCGCCATCTCGGCCAGCGTGCGGGGCATGTCGGCGACGTGGTGGAGGCTGTTGACACAGGTGACGAGATCGAACTCGGCGTCGCCGAAGGGCAGCGACTCCGCGTCGCCCACCACCGCCCGGACCTCCGGCGGCGCGTGGCCGAGCAGCGCCCGCGATGGATCGAGCGCGACCGCCTCGGCCACCACCGCCGATAGCGCCGCCGACA
>JAWVDZ010000199.1:0-5535 GCA_033856955.1 Gaiellales bacterium | reverse complement strand
CGACAGCCGCGACCGGCCGGCGCAGCACCCGAGTCAGCACGACGCCCCAGATGCGGGACTCCTGCTGCTTGGGCTTCCGCGGCCGGAACGGGATCCGGATGCGACCCTTGTCGACGTGGCGGCCTAGCAGTGCAAGCGCCGCGGGCAGCGCCGTCAGCGAGCCAAGCATCGCCACTGCGACCACCATGATCGTGCCGACCGCGAACGAGGTCGATGACTTGTCCCCGGTCAGGAACTGGCCGGCCATGGCAACCATGACCGTGAAACCGGACACCAGGATCGCTCGTCCCGAGGTGGCCGAGGCGATCGCCACGGACGTCAGCTCGTCGTGACCCTTCGCGCGCTCCTCGCGCTGACGCTTGAGGTAGAACAGCGAGTAGTCGACACCGACCGCCATCCCGATCAGCGTGATCACGATCGATGCGTTGTCGTCGATCGGGAAGATCTGGCTCGGGATCGAGACCAGTCCGATCGTCGCCAGTACGGCCGAGACCGCGAGCAGCACCGGCACGCCGGCCGCCACGATCGCGCCGAAGGCGAGAACCAGGATGATCAGCGTGACCGGCAGCGACATCGTCTCCGCCTTCTTCAGGTCACCCGCGACCTTCTTGTCGATCGCAGCCCCCGAGGTGGCATCGCCGAACTCCTCGATGCGGAGGCTGGGGTTGGCCGCCTGTGCGCTCTTGATCGTCGCCAACACGGGGGCGATCCGGTCGGAGGCGGTGTCGGCGTCACCCTTGATGTCGAACTGGATCATCGCGGTGTGCCGATCCTTGGACACCAATCCGGTGCTCGAGCCGTAGCCCGGCGCCTTCAGGTGGTCCACCATCGAGAGACCGGCAAAGCCGGCCGTCGTCTGCTTGATCGCATGTTTGAACGTGACGTCGTCCGCGGTCAGCGTGGCGCTATGGATCAGCACCAGCTCGGCCGCGGGCTTGGGGAAGTTCGACTCGAGCGTCTTCTCCGCCCGGCCGGACTCGCCGGTGAACTGGTCTGCCTTGGTGAGCTTGTTGGCGGGCACGAAGCTGCTGACCATGATGGCCAGCGCAACGAACACAAACCATCCAACCAGGACGGACTTCTTGTGGCGCGCGCTCCAACCGCCGAGCCGTGCCGCAAGACCTTTCGTGGTATCGATGGAAGTCATTACAGGGTGCTCCTTGGAATCAAATGAGCCGGAGAGACGCTCCAGCAGGATGCGCCTAGACTCGTCGCCGGGAGCCGTCGTCGCCCTGGTGCAAACAGGTGTCCGAGGCACGGAATGCGCCCTTATCGGGGTGGGGGTGGCCGTACCATCTCCGCCGGTGTAGCGTGTCGGCCACGGCCACCACGAGACAGGAGAACGGACATGGGCGAGGCCAAGGTCAGCCATCTGGACGAGATCGAGGGCATGCACGGCGGCATCTTCAAGCCGATCGGGTCGCATCTTGGCGTGACCGCCTTCGGCGTCAACCTGGAGAGCTTCCCGCAGAACCACGAGCACTACCCCGAGCACGATCACGCCGCGGACGGCCAGGAGGAGGTCTACATCGTGATCTCCGGTCGCGCGACGCTGACCATTGACGACCAGGAGCACGATCTGCGAGCCGGTTCGGTGGCCTACGTCCCGTCAGGGACGAAGCGGCGATTCACGACCCCCGACGCGGCGGTGGAGTTGATCGCCGTCGGCGGAGCCCCGGGGACGCTGTTCGCGGACATCATCTCGGCGCGTCAGAAGGCGGCGACCACCTGACACCATCGGAGTTGGCTGAGCTGCGCGAGCAGCATCGGGCGGTCGTCGATGTGCTTCGCGTGCTGGGCCGGGCCGGCGGCGATCTGCAGCCGGTGCTTGACATCGTTGCCGAATCGGCCGGGCGGCTGTCCGACGCCAATGTCTTCCTCTGGATGGCGGATGCCGGCGGTGTGATGCGGGTGCGGGCTGCGCACGGGGGAAGCATCGAACAGCTGGAACACGAGCGCGCCCACCCGCATCTCGACGCCGATCCGAGAACGCTCACCGGCCGGGTGATGCGCAGCAAGGAGGCCGTCCGCATCCCCGACGTGCTTGAGGACGCCGAGTACGAGTGGGCGGGCCAGCGGGCCGGCCCCGGCTATCGGGCTCTGCTTGGCGTCCCGATCCTGGCCGAAGGCGAGCTGCTGGGCGTGCTGGGTATCTCGTGGCGCGAGCCCCAGGTGTTCACCGACGACCAGGTCAGGCTTGTCTCGACCTTCGCCGATCAGGCCGCGATCGCGATCACCAACGCGCGGCTGGTCGCCACTCTTGACCGGCAGCGGATCGAGCTGTCCCGATTCCTCTCGCCGCAGGTGGCCGACCTCGTCTCCAGCGATCGAGGGGAGCAACTCCTGGCCGGCCACCGCGCCTACGTCACGGTGCTGTTCTCCGATCTACGGGGTTTCACCACCTTCGCGGAGACGGCCGAGCCGGAGGAACTGTTCGATGTGCTGCGCGAGTACCACCGCGAGCTCGGCGGCCTGATCGACCGGTTCGGCGGCACCTTGGAACATTTTGCCGGGGACGGCGTGATGGTGTTCTTCAACGATCCTCTGCCGCTGCCCGATCATGAGACGCAGGCGGCGCGCATGGCGGTGGCGATTCGGGAAGGCGTCGACGCGCTGGCGGCCGGCTGGAGCAAGCGCGGAATCGAGCTCGAGGTCGGCATCGGCATCGCCTCCGGATATGCGACCCTTGGCCGGATCGGATTCGAGGGCCGCTTCGACTACGCAGCGATCGGCACGGTGACGATCCTGGCATCCCGGCTGAGCGCGGCCGCCGCTCCCGGACAGATCTTGATCAACCAGCGGCTTCACGCCGCCGTCGAAGCGCTCGTCGATGCTGGGCCCACCGACGACCTGATGCTGAAGGGGTTCGCACGGCCGGTGCGCGCCTGGGAACTGATCGGCCTTCGCGCCTGACTGCGCGGCTCCGTGCGTCGCCCTGGCTTCAACCGGCCGGCTTCGGGGTATCTCCCCGAGGATGAGTGATCAGACCCCCTACGACACCGCCGCGATGATCGAGATCGGGGACTCGCCGGGCTGGCGCTACCGGTCGATCGACGCCGACGGTGACAGGCTCAACGTGACTGTGGTGCGCGACAGCGACGGATGTGAGCTTGAGTACAGCGTGCCGGCGGTCGTCCAGCGCGGTGACGAGCTGGGCGAGATCACGAGGATCGTGATCGGCGCGCAGGAGCGCGTCGATCATACGAAGGGAATGGGTGCCTGAGACGCGCTCGCTGTTACGTCATAACACGTGTTATATGATAGGCAGATACTCCCAGCGACGAGCGGCGCGATAGCGTAAGGCTATCGCTGACCAATGCCTTTCGTATCGCTGCGCCGACGTCGATTGACCAGCGTTGCCAGCAGGAGTAAAGTCCCGCTGTGGTGGGCATTGTGGAACCGACTAGGCGGCCCGTGGTTTGACCCCAGGGCTGCGTATCCTGATCGCGAACGAGCGCGCGGATCGGCTCGGACGGATTGCGGATATCGTCACCGGTTTGGGCCATGAGGTCATCTCTCGCGAACTCGAGGTTGCGGACGTGGCGGCCGCGACTGAACGTGAGCATCCGGATCTCGCCTTCGTCGGTCTCGGTATGAGTGGAGATCATGCTCTCGACATGATCTCCGAGATCGTCCGCGAGGCGTCATGCCCGGTGATCGCCCTGCTGGAGGCCGGCGATCCGGTGTGGGTGAATGAGGCGGCCAAGCGGGGGATCTTTGCGTATATCGTCGACGGCGACCCGGGTGACATGCAGAGCGCCATCGACATAACACTTCGCCGATACACCGAGTTCGCCAACCTGCAGGGAGCGTTCGCACGGCGTGCGGTGATCGAACGTGCCAAAGGCATCATCATGTCGAGGGAAGAGGTCGACGAGGACCGCGCGTTCGAACGGCTTCGCTCGGAGTCTCAGAGAAGCGGGCACCGCGTCTACGATGTCGCGCAGGCGGTGATCTCCAGCCACCTGGTGCTCGTCCGACCCGAGCGACAGTCCTAGATCAGACGGTGAGCGCGTCCTGCAGCGCTCTGCAGGCCTTGGGGCTGAACTGTTTCCCAGCCAGCGAGACGCACTCCGCCAGTGCCGCCTGCTCCGGCTTGGGCGGGCTGTAGCTTCGCTCACCTGTCATCACGTCCCAGCTGTCCGCCAGCGCCAGCAGTGCAGCCCCTTCGGAGATCTGGTCGCCGGCGAGGCCGTCCGGGTAGCCGCTGCCGTCGAAGCGCTCATGGTGCTGAGCGATCCAGAGCACCTGCTCCTCTTCCAGCGCTTCGGAGGCCATCTGAGCCCCGAGCATGGCATGAGGCTTGACCAGGTCATACTCCTCGGCGGTGAGCGGACCCGGCTTGCGTAGCACCTCCTCGGGGATGCAGATCTTTCCAACGTCGTGGATCCCGGCCGCTTCGGCCAGGTCGGCCGCGTGCCCCGGCGACCAGCCTGAGGCCTCGGCGAGCCGACGGACGAGCACCGCCACCCGTTTCGAGTGCCCGTCGCCCGGGGCTTCCTTGCCGTCGATCCGGTCGGCCAGGGAGCGGATCGCCACCAGCGCCTGCATCTTCTCCATCCGGTCGGCTCGGTCGCTGTCGGAGACGTCGGGCACGATCTCCGGGGCGTAAGCGACGACCGTGTCACGGCCCTGGCTCTTGGCCCAGTAGAGGGCGCCGTCGGCGAGCCGAAGGAGCTCTCGGCTGCCGTTGGCGTGGGCAAGATCGCAGACGCCGGCCGACATCGTGAGGTGATCGGCAACGCCGACCGGCCCGTCGCGGAACCGCGCCGCCCATCGTTGGGCGATCGGTAGTGCGACCTCCTCGTTCGTCTCGGGCAGGAGCATGGAGAACTCGTCTCCGCCGATGCGGCCGAGCACGTCTCCGGCGCGAGCGCCCATCTCCAGCAGCCGCGCGGCCTGCATGATGACCGCGTCGCCCGCCTGATGTCCGTACGCGTCATTGATGCTCTTGAAGAAATCCAGGTCGAGAAGTACCAGCGTCAACGGCCGTTCGTAGCGAAGCGCCCGTGCGACCTCACTCTCGACCCGGTCCTGAAAGGCTCGATGGTTCAGGAGCCCGGTCAGCGGATCGCTGGTGGCCTGCGATAAGAGACGCGCACTGCTATCGGTGTTCGCGATCGCCAAACCGACCAGATCGGTGAACATCGTCAGCCGTTCCTCGAGCTCGTCCGGCATCAGCGCCGCATCGCGCGCCGTGACGCACACGCATCCCCAGAGCTCGCGGTGCACCTCGATCGGGACGACTACGCCCCCGGGCACCGGCAGGGCATCCGGGGGGCCGCTTCCGCTGAAGTGGAGCGCGTATCGTGCCTCCGCTCCATTCATGCGCGCTGGTCGCCCCGAGCGTGCGACCGTCGAGACGCCCCCGCTGCCGTCGAGCGGAATCAGGCTGCCGGTGTGCCGGTTGCCCGTTCCCCAGGAGCCGACCACTTCACCGCTCCGGTCGACCCGAAAGCGCACGACGACGGCGGAGTCAAGCCCAGAGATCTCGGCCGCGTGCTTGGCGACCAGCTCGTAGATGACCTCCGGCGC
>JAWVDZ010000198.1:0-2715 GCA_033856955.1 Gaiellales bacterium | reverse complement strand
TCATGTCGTCACCCGATCGCCGCAGTTCGCAGACCCGCCCCACGCGCGAGCAGTACTTCATGCTGCTTGCGGTGGCGACGCGCGAGCGGGCCGCCTGCCTGGGCCGGCACGTGGGCGCGATCCTGGTCGCCGACCAGCGCATCATCGCCACCGGCTACAACGGCACGCCGACCGGATTCCCGAACTGCGACGAGGGCGGCTGCCACCGCTGCGCCAATCCGGAGAGCTACGCCGAGGGCCGCGGCTACGACGTCTGCATCTGCGTTCACGCCGAGCAGAACGCCCTGCTGCAGGCGGCAAAGATCGGTTACTCGGTGCAGGGCTCGCACTGCTACTCGACGCTTCGGCCCTGCTTCGGCTGTCTCAAGGAGCTCTACCAGGCCGGCGTGACCGCGATCCGCTACCTCAACGAGTGGGCACCGTCCGATCCGATCGAGGCACAGGCCTACGACGCGCTGTTGGGCGAGCTGGCAGGCCGGGGAGTGGTGATGGCGCCGCTGGAGCTTCCCGAGGGGCTGCTCGACCTGCGTTGAATTTTGGCGCGGGCGCCAGCCGCGGCTGATCTCAGGGCTCTGCCCGACAGTGGCAGAGGCCGTTCGCATGGCGGACGGCGTCCCAGGGTGATCAGACTGCTCTTGTTGCGTGTCTGCGTTACGCCGTGCGCTTGCGCGGCTCGTCGTCCCAGTCGAACTCGAGCGACGGCTCCAGCGGCTGGGGATCGAACGGGATGAAGGGCAGCACCACTGCCTTCGACGAAGGCTGATCGAGCTCGAAGTCGAGCGTCACCGTCACAGCGAGCGGTGACAGCGAACGCGGGTCACGAGGCGGAAGCGGTGAGGCCAGCGGCGTCGCCTTGATGCGCGCAAGGTGCCGGGCGTGAAGCGTCAGACGCCAGGCCTGCAGCTCGGGCTCGGCGAGCGGAGCGGCGCCGCAGCCCGGGCAGGGACTGAGCGGCCGCTTGGGCTGATCGCACTCATGACACGCGACTGTGACCTGCATGAGGTGTCCTTTCGGCACTCGCGCGCCACTCCTTGAGTCGGCCGCTCAAGGTTTCGCACCCATCGGCCGACTTCACATGGATGCACCGGACCGATTCTCTCCGGCTGCCGCGCGCCTTCGGGGTCACGCTGTTGCTCGCGGTTCTCGCTGCCTTTGCCTTCGCCGGGCCGGCGGCTGCCGACCCATTGCTCGATCAGAAGCAGGCGCAGTACGACAAGGCCCGCCATGAGGTTCGCCGGCTCGACAACCGCGTCGAGCTGCTGACCGAGCGATACAACGCCACGGTGCTGCGGCTGCAGCAGCTGAAAACCCAGATCAAGGATGCCAATCGCAGGCTGGCGGCCGCCGAGGCCCACCTCCAGTTCGAGGAGGGCGTGCTCTCCGAGCTGATGGTTGCGCGCTACAAGGGCCTCGACGCAAACACGCTCGACATCGTGCTCGGCGCCTCCTCCCTGGACGAGGTGACGGGATCGCTCGATATCAAGCAGCGCTTTGACGCCGCCGTCACGTCCGCCGTGGAAGAGATCCGCGGCACGCGCGACGAGATCGCCCGCGAGCGGGCGGCGCTGCTGCTGGCGCGAGTGCAGGTGCGGCATCAGAAGCACGCGCTCGAGCGGCGGCGTCACGAGATCAAGCACATGCTGGCCAAGCGCCGGCGACTGATGGTCCTGCTCGGCAACCAGGTGCAGGTGGCCGCGGCGGCGGCCGCGATCGGCCAGACCAAGCTCGCGCTCGAGGCTCAAACCTGGGTGCTGGCCGACCAGAAGCGGATGCGAAACGACCCCGGCGCCGTGCTCCGCGACCAGATCGTTCTCGACGGCCTAGCCCAGATCGGCGTGCCGTACAAGTGGGGCGGGGCCTCGCCGGAGACGGGCTTCGACTGCTCCGGCCTGGTCACCTACCTGTGGGCGCAGTACGGCTACCAGATGCCGCACTTCGCGGCCAGTCAGTACCGGATGGGGCCGTTCGTCAGCGAAAGCGACCTTCGCATCGGCGATCTGGTGTTCTTCCACAAGCTCGGCCACGTCGGCATCTACATCGGCAACGGCTACGTGCTGCACGCTCCGCACACCGGCGTCACCGTGCGCATCGAGGAGTTCGCGAACCCCTGGTTCGCGCAGAACTTCGTCGGCGCCACCCGGCCCGGACCTGCCTGATCTCGATGGTTGATTCCGTATTCCGGCGTGGATGCAGGGCGGAGAACAGGGTGCGTTGGGCGGCGGGAGCGCTCGCAACGCAGGCTGGGGAAGCCCTGGGCAAGAGTGATCGCGCCGGCCAGCGTGCCTGGGCCCGATCCTGCGCCGCGGTGGATATGGAATCAATCATCTAAATTGTGCGGATGCTGTTCCGACAGGTGCTGCACCCCGATCTTGGCTGCGCCTCGTACGTGATCGCGGACACCGCCGCCGGGGTGGGGGCGGTCGTCGATCCCAAGTGGGAGATCGAGGAGTACCTGGAGCTGGCGCGTGAGCGGGACTTCCGGATCGTCCACGTGGTCGAGACCCACAACCACGCCGATCACCTCTCCGGCCGCGCCCGGCTGGTCGAGGCGACCGGCGCCCGATGCTGGGTGCACCCTCTGGCCGAGGCCGGGTATCCGCATACTCCGCTCGATGACGGCGCCGAGATCGCGCTCGGCGAGGTGGTGCTAAGGGCGCTGCACACGCCCGGTCACCGGCCCGAGCACACCGCCATCCTGGTCGTCGACGGCGGCCG
>JAWVDZ010000197.1:0-3018 GCA_033856955.1 Gaiellales bacterium | reverse complement strand
TCGAGCAGTCGGACATGTACTTCCTGCCCGACCCCGAGACCTACGCGCTGCTGCCCTGGCGCGGCACCGACACCGCCCGCACCGCCCGCCTGATCTGCGACGTCGCCGATCCCGACGGTCAGCCGTTCGCAGGCGACCCCCGCTCAAACCTCAAGCGCGTGCTCAAGCAGGCCGAGCAGCTCGGCTACACGATGCAGGTCGGCCCCGAGGCTGAGTTCTTCCTGTTCCGGCTCGACGGCGACGGCAACCCCACCGTCGACCCGCACGACGCCGCCAGCTACTTCGACGTCGCGCCGATGGACAAGGGCGAGGATTGCCGGCGCGACATCGAGGTCACGCTCCAGCAGATGGGCTTCCACCTCGAGGCCGCGCACCACGAGGTCGCGATCGGCCAGCACGAGATCGACTTCCGCCACGGCGACGCTCTCTCCACGGCGGACAACCTGATCACCTTCCGGATGGTGGTGAAGGTGATCGCGGCCAAGCACGACATGCACGCCACATTCATGGCCAAGCCGCTGCACGGCGAGAACGGCTCCGGCATGCACGTCAACCAGTCGCTGTCGCGGGGGGACGAGAACGCGTTTCTGGAAGAGAGCGACGATCTCAAGCTGTCCAAGGAGGCCTACAGCTACATCGCCGGCATCCTCCGCCACCTGCCCGCCATCACGGCCGTCGCCAACCCGACCGTCAACTCCTACAAGCGACTGCTGCCCGGCTACGAGGCGCCCGTCTACATCGCCTGGTCACCGGGCAACCGCTCGGCCGCCATCCGGGTGCCGGCCAAGCGCGGCCGCTCGACCCGGATCGAGCTGCGCACGCCCGACCCGACCGCCAACCCCTATCTGGCACTTGCCTGCATGCTGCAGGCCGGGCTGGACGGGATCGTCAACGGCCACACCCCGCCGGCGCCCGTGAATCGCAACATCTACGACCTGTCGGAGGAGGAGTCGGTGGAGCTCGGCATCACCAGCCTGCCGCACGACCTGCCCAGGGCGCTGGACGCGCTGGAGGCGGACACGGTCGTGCAGGAGGCGCTGGGGGAGCACATCTTCTCGGAGTACATCCGCCTCAAGCGGGACGAATGGGCGGTCTACAACGAGCAGGTGCACAAGTGGGAGATCGACGAGTACATGGATCGCTACTGAACCCGACGAGCCGGCCTTCACGCCGGAGTGCGCGGCACGCGCCGCGCTGGAAAGGACCGTACGTGCCCCGTTTCCTTCTGGTCGCCACGGCGACTGCCCTGATGCTCATGGCCGGCTCCGCGGGAGCCTCCGCCGCGAGCCCGTCCACGCCCTCGCTGGCCTCATCGCATGTCTACCTGATCATCGGTGAGAACAGCGAGCTGGGGCAGATCAACAAGGTCGATGCCCCCTACCTGCTCGGCACGCTGAAGCCGCAGGGTGCGTGGTTGACCAAGTACTTCGCTCTCACCCACTTCTCCGAGGCGAACTACGTCGGCATGATGTCCGGCCAGTTCACCCACTGCCAGCAGTTCGACTACTCGGCGGCCACCTGCCACCAGGACGTCGACAACCTCTTCCACCAGCTCGACGGGAAGGGCGTCACCTGGCAGAGCTGGATGGAATCGATGCCGAGTGCATGTGCGCTCACCAGCTCCGGTGCGCCGAAGACGCAGAACCATTACGGCGCGAAGCACAATCCCGCGATCTTCTTCGACAACATCGAGGGCACGGGCGGCGTGTGGGGTGCGCCCGGACCGGAGTGCATTGCCAACGACCTGCCCACCGGCGGCACCGGGCCGAACGACATGAGCGTGTTCAACGCTGCCGTCCAAAACGACGATACGGCCCAGTTCAACCTGGTCGTCCCGAACGAGTGCGAGGACGGTCATGACAACTGCCCGCCGCAGAAGAACGGTGTCGCCCAGTTCGACGCCTTCCTCAGCCGCGAGGTGCCGATCATCCAGAATGCCGACCCGAACGCGCTCGTCGTGATCACGTTCGACGAGGGCACATCGGACAAGGGGCCGGCGTACTCCCAGCACTTCTCCGGCGGCGGCAACGTCGTGTTCCTTGCGCTGGGGCCGCTGGTGCAGCGCGGCACCTACCTCTCACCGTCGAACCACTACGGTCTGCTGGCAACGCTCGAGGATGGCTACTGTGTCGCCCGGCTGGGCGGTGCGGCCTCGTCGCAGCCGATCGAGATCTGGAAATAGCAGGACGCCACCTTCCCTCCGGCGGCCTGTTGCGCCGCCGGGGGGAGCGAAGCTAGCGGTACAGCTCGGTGATGTCGAACGCGCCGGTGGTGTGCTTTTGGGCGACCCCGGTGGCCAGCGCCGCCTCGGCGACGGCGGCCGCCACCAGCTCGACCACGGCCTTGTTGAACACGCTCGGGATCACGTACTCCTCGTGCAGCTCGTCCTCGCCGATCACCGACGCGATGGCGCGCGCCGCGGCCAGGTTCATCTCCTCGTTGATGGTGGTGGCGTGGGCGTTCAGCGCGCCCCGGAACATGCCGGGAAAGCAGAGCACGTTGTTGATCTGATTCGGGTAGTCCGAACGGCCGGTGGCGATCACCCGCACCGACCCGGCGATCTCCTCGGGCGGCACCTCGGGCTCGGGGTTCGCCATCGCGAACACGATCGCGCCGTCGGCCATCGATCGGATCGCCTCGACGCTCACGGCGCCGGGGCCGGACAGGCCGATGAAGACGTCGGCGCCCTCCAGCGCGTGGTCGGCGCTGCCGTCGAAGCAGCGCGGGTTGGTGTGCTTCGCGTACCACTTCTTGATCCCCACCAGGCCCTTCTTGCCGTTGTACAGTGAGCCGGCGCGATCGCATCCGACGATGTCGGTGACGCCCGCGCGCATCAGCAGCTTGCTGACCGCCACGCCGGCGGCGCCGACGCCCACCAGCACCACCTTCAGCTCATCCATCCGCTTCTCGACCAGCTTGGCGGCGTTCAGCAGTCCGGCCAGCACCACCACCGCGGTTCCATGCTGATCGTCGTGGAACACCGGGATGCTCAGCTCCTGGCGCAGCCGGCCCTCGATC
>JAWVDZ010000196.1:0-2573 GCA_033856955.1 Gaiellales bacterium | reverse complement strand
TCAGGTCTTCGGGTAGGACGTCGACGTGAGCACCCCCGCAGCGCAGCTGATCGCGACCCTGTACGACGACCCGCAGGAGTGCGCGCGGGTCGCCAAGCTGCGCTACGTCAGCCCGGAGGAACCCGGTTACACCCGGCTGCGCAAGGGGCGCGGCTTCACCTACCAGGACGCGAAGGGCGTCACGGTCGTGGACGTCGCGGTGCGCGACCGGATCGCGCAGCTCGCGATCCCACCGGCCTGGCGCAACGTCTGGATCTGTTCGTGGGAGAACGGACACCTGCTCGCCGTGGGCGAGGACGACCGCGGCCGGCGGCAGTACATCTACCACGAGCGGTGGCGCTCGCTGCGCGACCAACTGAACTTCTACCGGCTGATCGGCTTCGGCGCGGCGCTGCCCGGGATCCGCGCCGACGTGGACAAGCAGCTGCGCCGACGAACCATCGACGCCGACCAGGTGGTCGCCGCGATGCTGCGCATCATCGACCGGCTCGGGATCCGGGTCGGCAACGAGGTGTACGCCGAGGAGAACGAGAGCTACGGGCTGACGACGCTCACCAAGAAGCACGTCAAGGTCACCGGGAAGCGGGTCGACTTCCGCTTTCCGGCGAAGTCCGGCCAGCGGGCCGAACTGCACCTCGAGGACGCCGGGGTCGCGCGGGTGATCGAGACCCTGCTCGGGCAGCGGAGCCGGCGGCTGTTCACCGTCGACCGCACCGCGATCGACTCGGACGAGATCAACGCGCGGCTGGCCCAGCTCACCGGCGCCCACCTGACCGCGACGGACTTCCGCACGTGGAACGGCACGGTGGCCGTGTTCCGGCATCTGCGCGCCGAACTCCGGGCCGGCGAGGACGCAGAGACGCACGTGCTCACCGCGGTCGACGCCGCGGCCGCCCTGCTCGGCAACACCCGCACGGTGGCCCGCGCGCACTACGTGCATCCGGACGTCGTCGACGGCTACACCTCCGGCGCGCTCGGCGACTTCCTGGCCGGCCGCCGGATGCGGCCGAGCAAGTACCTCGACGTCGAGGAGCGCCTCCTGCTCGCCTACCTCAGCGACTCCCTGGACCGACGGGCCGTTGAGTTCCAGTAGCAGCTAGGTGGCCACGCTCGTCTTGGCGGTCGCTCGCGGCGCCGGGCGACTTCCCGATGACGAGGCTTGCTGCTCGAACAGCTCGGTGATCTCCTCCACCGACATGCCCTTCGTCTCCGGCACGAACATGAGGACGAAGACGATGGCCAGCACGGACAGTGCGGCGAAGCAGATCATCACCCAGCCGAGGCCGATCGAGCGCTGCCAGGCCGGGAAGGCCTCGATCACGGCGTAGTTCGCCAGCCAGTCGACGGTGGCGCCGATCGCGGCCGCCTGGCCGCGGACCGCGGTCGGGAAGTACTCGCCCTGGATGAGCCAGCCGGTCCCGCCGACGCCGACCGCGAACGAGGCGATGAACAGGTCGAGCCCGATCATCGCGACGATGATCCGCGGCACGCCGTCGAGCAGGCCGATCCCGACGCCGGCGATCACCGCGGAGACGGCCATGCCGCCGAAGCCGGTGACGGCGAGACGGCGCCGGCCGACCTTGTCGATGAAGCGGAACGCGAAATACGTGGCGGCCACGTTGACGACGGTCATGATCGCGGTGACCTCGACACCGGCGATGGTCGTGTCCACGGTGGAGCTGCCGCTCTGGAAGTAGGAGCCGAGCAGTTGTGGGCCGAAGTACAGCGGGACGTTGATGCCGGTGATCTGCTGGAAGACGAAGAACCCGCAGACGACGCCCAGGGCCCGCTTCACGCCCTTCGACCACCCGCGGGACTGCCGCCGCTCCTCCTTGGCGTCGACCTGCTCGAGCTTGCGCCCGGTCCGCTTCAGCTCCTCGACCGTCACCTCGGTGCCGAGCTTGGCGAACGCCGCCTTGGCGTCCTCCCAGCGCTCCTTGCGCAGCAGCCAGCGCGGCGACTCCGGCATCTCGAAGCGGAGCACGAGCCCGATCAGCGCGGGCACCGCGCCGAGGCCGAAGATGAGCCGCCAGCCGACGTCGCCGGCACTGCCCGGCGCGACCCGGTAGATGACCAGCGCGACGATGTAGGCGAACAGGATGCCGACGGTGATCATCCACTGCTGCAGCATGCCGAGCGACCCGCGCCGGTTGCGCGGCGCGTACTCGGCGATGTACGCCGTGGCGATGGCGGAGTCGGCGCCGATCGCGAGGCCGATCAGGGTCCGCGCGATCATGAGCACGGCCACGTTGGGCGTGACGGCCGACAGGATCGACCCGATCGCGTAGAGCGCGGCGTCGATGATCAGCAGGGACTTGCGGCCGAACCGGTCGGTGAGCGGGCCCGCGCACAGGGCGCCGGCGGCGGCGCCGAGCGAGGCGCCGGCGACGAGGTAGCCGCTGGCGAAGTCGCCGAGCTTGTACGGCAGGACGGGCAGCGCGGAACCGATGTTGGCGGTGTCGTAGCCGAACAGGAATCCGCCGAGCGTGGCCAGCAGCGTCAGCTGCCAATAGAAGCGGCTGGGCACCTGATCGTCGAGCTTGTCGAGGACGCCGACGTCCTCGTTGCCTTCG
>JAWVDZ010000195.1:0-3094 GCA_033856955.1 Gaiellales bacterium | reverse complement strand
CGCCGACATCCGCCTGGCCGCCTCGCTCGAGTTCCTGCGCGTGATCGACTACGCGCTGCCGGACTGGGCGGAGGAGTACATGGCGTCGGAGGAATCCTCGCTGGGGGAGGCCTACTCGGAGCCGGTGGGAGACGTGCGCGGCTACATCGCGCACGTGAAGTCACAGGTGGCGTAAAACCACCCGGGTACTACGGGCAACCGGCCCAGACAGGGCACGACCGATAGCTCACGCCCAGCCATCGACCGTCGGGGGAGAGCGAGAGGATCTGCTCGTCGGCGTGATCGAAGCTGGTCAGTGATCGGGTGTCCACGCGTCGCCAGGCTCCGTCGTGCCAGATCGTTATCCCGTGGAGGCGAAGCACGGCGACGAACGACCCGTTGAGGGAGAGGGTCGGCTCGGTTGTGAAGCTGCCAAGGTTTGCACGCAGCGCTCCGGTCGCCGTGTCAATCAGCCCCACCGGGGGATCGCATGATGCGGTGGTGAGCGCGAGGCTGTCAGGCGAGAAGTGCATCCCGCACGACAAGGTGGCCGGCTGTGGTGTCGTGACCCGATACCGGCGTCCGGTTTCCAGATCGAGCAGCTGGTCGCGGTCCGCCAGCTCGATCTCGGCCAGCGCCCCGCTGGGCGCGAGGGTGAATCCCGTCACTTCCCGAGCGATCGTGCCACCACGGCGCACCCGATCGGTGGTCGGGTCGATCGTCACCAGTCGCAGCTCGAGGTTCCCGGACCCCCAGACCGAGAACCACCCCCACAGAAAGACGATCTGGTCGCCCCTCCACGCGAGCTGATTGGGGAAGGTCGCAGAGCCGGCGGCCGGTATCAGGAACGATCGCTCTCCTCCCGTCCGCATGTCGTAGATGTGGACATGACGCGTGGTCGTGTAGGCGAGGTTGCCGCCGTCAGCGGAGAACGCCAGATGATCTGATCCCGCGCTGTCGGGGATTCGCACCGGCGACCGGCCTCCACCGATCTGTGACAGCACGATGCCGTTCGAGGTCGCGACGGCAATCGTGTGGCCGTTTGGCGCGAAGAGCAGCGGGCTGGTGACGTTGGCGATGCCACGCGACGGCAGCGAGATCAGGTCGCCACTCGTGGTCGAGATGACGCATGTGTACCACTGCCATGTATCTGCCGTGCTTGCGATCGTGCAGGTCCGGGGTCCGTCGGCATGCGACGTCGATGCCGTCGCGCTGCCGCATCCGGGAGCTGCCACCGCGACCAGTACCGCGACCAGAATCGCTCTCACCATTCAGCAGCTATCGGCAGGCTGATCGAACCTGAGGAGCGTCTGTTGGTGGCCTGGTGTAGGTTTGCCGCTTGCAACGGCTGCGACTCCTCAGCGCCGTGTTCGGCGAGGCCGCGCGGAACACCGCCTTGGCGCGAGTCGGTTTGGCGTACACCGCATTCATCGGCGCCCAGGTTGGCGTGTGGGTGGCGCTGCTGATCTACGCCTACCAGGGTGGCGGCGCATCTGCGGCCAGCGTGATGGGGCTCGTCCAGCTGGTTCCCGGCGCCCTGCTCGCCCCGTATCTGGGGACGCTGGCGGATCGCCACCGGTCGGGCCGCGTGTTGCTGGCGGGGTACCTCTGCTTCGCCGGGTCGATGGCGGTGGTAGCCGCCATGATCGCGATGGGTGCGCCGCGGCTGTCCATTTACCTGCTCGCCCCGTTCGTCAACTTGGCGGTGTGCGTCCCGCGGCCGGCGCAGGCGGCCCTGCTGCCCGCGATCGTGCGCTCGCCCGAGGAGCTGGCGGCCGCCAACGCCGGGCAGGGCTGGCTGGAGAGCGCGGGTTCGCTGGTGGGACCGATGGTGCTGGCGGTGCTGCTGACCGTGGGCGGCACCGAGCTTGGGATCGCTGGGATGGCGGGGCTGGCGGGCGTGGCCGCGCTGCTCGTGCTGACCATCGCCGGCCCGCCCCCGTTTGCCTGCTCGAACGACGGAAGTGACGCCGGCGCGGCCGGCGAGACGACGACCGGCCTTCGGCTGATTGCAGGCCAGCCGGCCGCGCTGACCCTGGTCGCGCTGCTCGGTGGCCAGTACATCCTGATGGGCGCGCTCGATCTGATCTACGTCGTGCTGGCCTTCCACGTGCTGGGGATGGGGGAGGGCGGTCCCGGCTACCTGACGGCCGCATTCGGCGCCGGTGGCCTGCTGGCGATCCTGGTCACCGCCAGCATGGTCGGCCGGCGACGGCTTGCTCCCACGCTGATCGCGGCATGGCTGGTGCCTCCCGCGGCCCTGCTGCTGCTGTCTGCGCATGCAACCCGGTGGAGCGCGGTGCTGCTGATCCTGCTGGCCGGGGTCGGTCGCAGTACGTTCGACGTGGCCGGCCGGACGCTGCTCCAGCGCACCGCTCCGCCGGAGCTGGTGGCTCGGGTGTTCGGAATGCTGGAATCGTTGCTGAACGCCGGGCTGGCCATCGGCGTGCTGCTGGTGCCCCTGCTGATCGCCCTGGCCGGAGCAACAGGGGCGCTGGTCGGCACCGCGCTGGCGCTGCTCTGCGTGATTGCCGCCGCCGGCTCGCGGCTGCGAGGCCTGGATGACTCGGCCAGCGTGCCGCTGGTGGAGATCCACCTTCTGCGCTCGATCCCGCTGTTCGCGGCGCTGCCCGTCCCCACGCTGGAGACGCTCGCCCGTGCGCTGAAGCCGGTCCGCTTCGCCGCCGGATCGGTCATCATCCGGCAGGGGGACATCGGCGACCGGTACTACGCGATCGCGCGCGGCGAGCTCGATGTGCTGCGGGACGATGTGCCGGTCGTTTCGCGACTGCGGGACGAGGGAGTGGGAGAGATCGCGCTGATCCGCGATGTGCGCCGCACCGCGACCGTCGTCGCACGCACCGACGTCGAGCTCTACGAGCTCGAGCGCGAGCCGTTCCTGATCGCGCTGACCGGCCACGCGACGGCACGCCGATCGGCGGATGCGATCGTCCGGCAGCGCCTTGAGGAGCTCAAGGCCACCGGCACGTCTCCGGTCTAACATCGCACGCCCGGAGGCGTCTAATGTCTGCGCGGATCTAGCAGCTCGAGATTCCAGCTCTGCAACAGGAGGGTTGTACGAATGAGACCACGGATGAGTGGCGTCCTCACAGGT
>JAWVDZ010000194.1:0-7015 GCA_033856955.1 Gaiellales bacterium | reverse complement strand
CGACCGCTCGTTCGTCTCGGCGCTGCCGCACGACCCGGGCGCCGCGGCGATCGTGGAGACGATCGTCCAGCTCGCGCACAGCCTCGGGCTGCAGCCGTTGGCGGAGGGCATCGAGAACGAGGCCCAGCTGCGCTTCCTGATCGAGCACGGCTGCGAGCTCGGGCAGGGATTCCTGCTGGGCCGCCCGATGGTGCCGACGCGGATCGAGGCGCTCGCGCGCTGAGGGAGCTCAGCGTCCGACCGCGCCGGCGAGCGCGATCGGATCGCAGCCGCTGTCCCGCATCCGCGCCGGCAGCACGCGCAGGGCGACGGCGGCGCCGCAGGCCGAGCAGGCGGCCGCGGTCAGCCACATGGCGTCGTATCCGGCGACCTGTGCCACGCCGCCTGCCAGGGGCGACGCGAGCGCCCCGCAGCCGAACACGATCGTCGATGCGACGCCGACCGCGCGGCCCGCCCGGCGCGGGCCCACCATCTCGCCCGCGGTGACGTACAGCACTCCGTTCCAGCCGAAGGCGCCGAAACCCATCGCGGCGGTGACGACGATCGCGCCCACCACGCCCGTGGCGAAGGCGAGCGGCAGCAGAAGCGCGGAACAGGCCGCGACCATGCCGCACTCGGCGATCGTGCGCGCCCGCCGTGTGCCCCCGCCGCGATCGGCGATCCGGCCCCAGAACAGCCGTGAGGCGCCGGCGGCCAGGTTGACGACCACAAACAGCGCGCCGGCCTCGCCGCGGCCGAGGCCGGCATCGCGCGCGGCGGGCACGATGTAGGTGAGCGTCGCCGCCAGCGCAAATACGTACAGCAGCCCCACCAGGAGCAGCGGTCGCATGCCGGGCGCCGTGAGCGCCCCATCCAGCCGAAGCCCGCGCGACTCACCGCCTCCGGCGGGCGAGAGGGCGGCGAACCAGGCGGCCGTGACGGCCGTCATCACGGCGGCGGCGAGAAGCGCCAGCCTGACACCGCCGAGGTCGACGAGCAGCGGCAGCGCGGCCGCGCCGATCGTCCCTCCCAGCGGCACAGCGAGCTGGCGCCAGCCCAGCGCGACCCCGCGCCGGTCGGGTGGGAACTCGCGCAGCAGGCTGCTCATGCCGGCGACCGGCACGGCTGCCGAACCGATGCCGGCGACAAAGATCGCCGCCGCGAACAGTCGCACGTCCCCGGCCAGCGCCGCCACCATGTAGGCGGCCAGGTTCACGGCCGCGCCGCCCAGCAGCACCGGCCGCGCCCCGAAGCGGTCGACCAGGATCCCGGTCGGGATCAGGGCGACCGCGGATCCCAATCCGACTGCGGCGAAGACCGCCCCAAACCCGGCCGGCCCGAGGTCGAACTTGTCCCGCACCTCGAGCCCGATCGCCGGCAGGCCGAACTGCACAATCGAGACGGCTGCCTGCGCGACCACCGCCAGGATCAGCGTGGTGCGGGCGCGGCCGTTCATGCCCACACGGTAGCGATCGGCAAAGATTGAAGCGGCCGGCGCCGTCCCGCGCCGGCCACTTCGGTGGTTAAGGCGCTACGCCGCCATCCGCGAGCGCAAGCCGCCGCCGAACCAGACCCGCCGGGTGACGTGCACGGCCGCCTGCACGCGCCCGCGAAGGGCGTCGCCGTTGAGCGGCTCGTCGGGGTCGATCATGAGCAGCGGGATCGCCTCCAGTCCGGCATTTGCCAGACCCTCGGCGACCAGCGCGATCTCCCGCTCGTCGATGCTCGTGTCGAGCAGCACGACGGCGGGGCGAACCGAGTGCACCTGCTCGAGCGCCTCGCCACCGTCGCGGGCGACCGCGATGTGGCAGGTGTCGTCGAGGCAGGTGCGGATCAGCTGGAGCGTCGACGGATCACGGTCGACGACCAGCACCGAAGCTCGGGCGAACAGCGGGATCACAGGAGCGAGGCCGGCGCCCGGAGTGGTGGAGATGGGATCCGTCCGGGTGATCCGGTCGGTGAGGCCGTACATGGGTGGGTTCCTTTGGGAGTGTTTCGAGTGGCCTGGAGCGCCACTCGGGGTCTGCATATGTTTTCGGATTGTTAAGAAGGCACGTTGAAACCCATACGGGTGATCCGTCAATCACCGCTTCGATGCGCCTCTCGTTTGGGGTCTGACCCCGGACGGGGTCTGACCCCTCCCCGGCCCACCACCGAGATCGCGTGGGCACTACGATCGCTCCCTTGACCGAAGTGCTCGTCATCGCAGGGCCGGCCGGAGTCGGCAAGACCTGCACCGCGAACGAGGTTTCCCAGCAGCTGCGAGCGGCCGGCGTGGCGCATGCCGTGGTCGACACGGATGCGCTCGACGACGTCTACCCGGTGCCGGCCGAGCAGTGGCGGATCACGGAGCGCAACCTCGCCGCTGTGTGGCGGACGTACACCGAGCTGGGCGTCGACCGGCTGATCCTGACCGGCGTCCACATGCATCGCGATTCGGAGCTGGGGTGGATCCGGCGCGCCACGGTGCCGGACAGGCTGACGCTGATCGAGCTGACCGCGTCCGACGCGACGCTGATGGAGCGGGTGCAGGCGCGCGAGATCGGCTCGGCGCTGGACGAGCAGCGCACGCGCACGCTTCGGCAGGCCGGCGAGATCGCGGCCGAGCGGTCCCCGCACGTCCTGCTGATCGAGACGGACGGGCGGTCGGTCGTGAGCACGGCCGAGCGGATCGTCGGCCTGCTCGACTGGGGCTGAGCTCCGCCGCGGGCACTACGATTGCCGCATGGTGCGGCTGGATCGGATCTACACCCGCGGCGGCGACGCCGGCGAGACGTCGCTCGGCGACGGCGCGCGCGTTTCCAAGGACTCGCCCCGGATCTGGGCCTACGGCACGGTCGACGAGACCGGCGCCGCGGTCGGCGTTGCGATCGCAAGCGGCCTCGAGCCGGCGGTGGCCGAGCTGCTGCGCGGCGTCCAGAACGATCTCTTCGACGTCGGCGCCGACCTGTCGGTGCCGCTCGACACCGATCGCGGCCACGGCAAGTCGCGGCTACGAATCGACGAGCGCCACGTGACCGCACTCGAGCAAGCCTGCGACACCTACGGCGAGCGGCTGGCCCCGCTGACCAGCTTCGTGCTGTCCGGTGGGACACCCCAGTCGGCCGCGCTGCACGTCGCCCGCACCACGTGCCGCCGCGCGGAGCGGCTGGCGGTCGGGCTGGCGGCCTCCGATCCTGTGAACCCGCATGCACTCTCGTACCTCAACCGGCTCAGCGACCTGCTCTTCATCCTCGCCCGCATCCACAACGACGAGGGCCGCGCGGACGTGCTGTGGCAGCCCGGCGTCGCGCCGGCCTGAGAAGGCCTCAAGGATTCACCGCAGCCGTCCGAAGAACACGGTATGCGATTCTTGCGACGGCGACTGATCATGCTGCCCCTGGTGCTGATCGCCGCGCCGGCCTGGAAGTACTTCCATCCCACGCACAGCTGGATGGAGGGCAAGATCCGCGACCAGGCCAATACCGACCTCGCGCCCGCCCGGGTGAAGACCATCCACTGCGACGTCAACGGATCGATCGCGGACTGCAGCTTCACCATGTCCGACGGACACAGCTTCACGGTGCACGTCACCAAGAGCGGGGACACGTGGACCGAGGAGCGGGCCGTCCAGGTTTCGTAGGTTCGCCGCCGCGGGGTATATCCTCCTGCGGCGATGGCCACCGCCCGTGTACCTGAGCCCGACGGCGTTCACGAGCCCGAGCGCTCGACCATCTCGGGCATCCCGTACGCGCCGGTCTACACGCCGGACACGACGCCGGTCGACTACCAGCGCGACCTGGCTGATCCGGGCCGCTTCCCGTACACGCGCGGCATCCACGAGACGATGTACCGCGGCAAGGTGTGGACGATGCGCCAGTTCGCGGGCTTCGGCACCGCGGACGACACCAACAAGCGGTTCCGCTACCTGCTCGAGCATGGCCAGACTGGGCTCTCGACCGCCTTCGACATGCCCACGCTGATGGGCTACGACTCGGACCACGTCCGCTCGCTGGGAGAGGTGGGCCGCGAGGGCGTGGCGGTCGACACGCTGGCCGACATGGAGGACCTGTTCAGCGGCATCCCGCTCGACAAGGTCACCACCTCGATGACCGTCAACGCGCCGGCCGCGATCGTGCTGGCGCAGTACGTCTGCGTGGCCGAGCGTCAGGGCGTCCCGCCGGACCGGCTGGGCGGCACCATCCAGGCGGACATCCTCAAGGAGTACATCGCGCAGAAGGAGTGGATCTTCCCTCCCGAGCCGTCGATGCGCCTGATGATCGACATGATCGAGTGGTGCACGCGCACGATGCCCCGCTGGCATCCGATCTCGATCTCCGGGTACCACATCCGCGAGGCGGGCGCGACGGCCGCTCAGGAGCTGGCGTTCACGCTGGCCGACGGCTTCGCCTATGTGGAGCACTCGATCGCGCGCGGGCTTGACGTGGACGAGTTCGCGCCGCGGCTGTCGTTCTTCTTCAACGCCCACATCGACTTCTTCGAGGAGATCGCCAAGTACCGGGCGGCGCGCCGGATCTGGGCGCGCGAGCTGCGCGAGCGCTACGGCGCCACCAGCGAGCGGGCGCTCTCGATGCGCTTCCACACCCAGACCGCCGGCGTCTCGCTGACCGCCCAGCAGCCGATGGTGAACAACGTTCGCACCGCGATCGAGGCGCTGGCGGCGGTGATGGGCGGCACCCAGTCGCTTCACACCAACAGCTACGACGAGGCGCTGGCGCTGCCCACCGAGGAGGCCGTGCGGCTGGCGCTTCGCACCCAGCAGGTGATCGCCCACGAGACCGGCGTGGTGCATGCGGCCGATCCGCTGGGCGGGTCATGGCTGGTCGAGTCGCTCACCGACGAGCTCGAGCGTCAGGCCTACGAGTACTTCGATCGCATCGACCGGCTGGGCGGCGTGGTGGCCGCGCTGAACGAGAACTTCTTCCAGCGCGAGATCGCCGAGTCGAGCTACCGCTACCAGCAGGAGGTCGAGTCGGGCCGGCGCACGGTGGTCGGCGTCAACGCCCATACCGAGGGCGATGACGGCCCGCTCGAGATCCTGCAGGTGCCGTTCGAGGTCGAGCAGCTTCAGGTGACACGGCTGCGGGCGGTGCGCGACCAGCGCAGCCAGGCTGCGGTGGACGCTGCGATCGCGGATCTCCAGCGGGCCGCCGAGACGGACGAGAACGTGATGCCTTACCTGGTCGAGTGCGCCCGCGCCTACGCCAGCGAGGGCGAGATCTGCGACGCACTGCGCTCGGTCTGGGGCGTCTACCGCGAGACGCCGGTGTTCTAGATGGTTGATGTCGACGTCCAGGACATCGCCGAGATCGGGCGGGCGCGCCAGGCGGCGGGCGGGCTGTACCGGGAGTTCCTGCGGCAGCCGTCGATGAGCCTTGGCCTGTACGTGCTCGAGGCCGGAGCGGAGGATCCGCAGGCACCCCACGCCGAGGACGAGGTGTACTACGTGATCGCGGGCCGGGCGACGGTGCGGGTGGAGGGCCGAGACAGCCCTGTCGGCCCTGGCTCGGTGGTGTTCGTGGGCAAGCGCGTCGAGCACCGCTTCCACTCGATCACCGAGCGGCTGGAGCTTCTGGTCGTGTTCGCCCCGGCCGAGTCGGGCTGACCGGAGTCGTCATTGGCGGCGGTGACTTGATCCCCCTTCGGGGGGATTTCCGAGTGGCGCGGACACTCGGATGCTCGATCCATGAACCACGCCCGATCGCAACGAGGACAGACGCTTCCCATCATCACGCTGTTCATGTTCGCGATGCTGGGAATGTGCGCCCTCGCGATCGACGTCGGCTCGTGGTATCAGCAGAAGCGCAGCCTCCAGAGCGCGGCCGATGCGGGCGCCCTTGCCGGCGCCGCCTACCTGCCCGTCAGCTGGGCCGCGGCCAACTCCGCAGCCGCCGGCGAGTATGCCAAGAACGCGAGCGGCGACACCGTCTCCTACCAGGCCTCGACGCAGTTCGTCGCCAACGACTCGATCACGGTCACCGCCAGCCGCCCCGCCTCCAGCTTCTTCGCACAGGTCTTCGGGCACGGCTCGATCACCGTCAAGGCAACCGCCCAGGCGACCGTCGTGCAGTCCGATGGCGGCGCACTGCCCTGGGGCGTCATGAAGGGCACCTACACGCCCGGATCGACGTACACGATCTACACGAACAACAAGGGTCCCAACAACGGCGCCATCCGGCTGCCGGCCTGGGACTCGAGCAGCGCGTCCTGCGTCGACAGCGGTGGCTCGTCGCTCTACAGGGACGAGCTGGCGGGCACGGCCGCGGCCTGCATGCTCGCGCTCGACCAGGTCGTAAAGACCGATACCGGCCAGAACACCGGCCCCACCACCCAGGGCGTCAGCAGCCGCTGTGGCTCGCTGCAGCCGGCCGGCTCGATCGTCAGCTTCGGTGGCATGGGCCAGGTCACGCTGATCCAGCCGGCCAGTTGCCAGCTCGTGCTGTTGCCACTGGTGGAGGACGCTTCGAACGGCGCCGCAGCGTGGCCCACCCAGGGCAGTGCCGGCGTCCGGGTGATCGGCTTCTCGTGGTGGGTGATCTCCAAGGTCATCGCCCCGGGCAACCAGGTGGACGCTGTCTACGTCGGCCCCGCCGACACCGACCCCACCGCCGGCGGCAGCCTCCCGCCCGCGTACAGCACGCAGCTGACCGGCTGATCCCCCGAACCAATCATCTAGACTCGGCTCGAGATGAGCCGCCGCATCCGAGTCGTCGTCGCAAAGCCTGGCCTTGACGGCCACGACCGCGGCGCCAAGATCATCGCCCGCACGCTGCGCGACGCCGGCATGGAGGTGATCTACACCGGCCTTCATCAGACGCCGGAGCAGATCGTCGAGACGGCGATTCAGGAGGACGCCGACGCGGTCGGCATCTCGATCCTGTCCGGTGCCCACATGACGCTGGTGCCGAAGATACTCACGCTGCTCAAGGAGCAGGGCGCCGAGGACGTGCTGGTGGTCGTCGGCGGCACCATCCCGGCCGACGACATCGCCGAGTTGAAGCGTCTCGGCGTGGCCGAGGTCTACACGCCGGGGGCG
>JAWVDZ010000193.1:0-7478 GCA_033856955.1 Gaiellales bacterium | reverse complement strand
CTCGCTGGGCGCCCAGCTGGTCACCCTCGGTCTCGGCCTCGCGGCCGGCGGGGCCGCCTACCTCTCGGCCGCCCGCTACCTGCGGTTGCCCGAGGCGGCGCTGATCGGCCGGCTGCTGCGGCGCGATCGGGAGACCTGACGCTCGCGTGGACACCGGCACAAGTACGCTTCAAGCGTGGCTCTCGCACGAATTCGCAACTTCTCCATCATCGCCCACATCGACCATGGCAAGTCGACGCTGGCCGACCGCATCCTGCAGCTGACCAAGACGGTCGCCGATCGTGACATGCGCGAGCAGATGCTCGACTCGATGGATCTCGAGCGCGAGCGCGGCATCACGATCAAGGCCCAGGCCGTGCGCGTGCTGTTCAAGGCCGCGGACGACCGCGTCTACGAGCTGAACCTGATCGACACCCCCGGTCACGTCGACTTCACCTACGAGGTGTCCCGCAGCCTGGCGGCGTGTGAGGGCGCGCTGCTGGTGGTAGACGCCGCGCAGGGGCTGGAGGCGCAGACGCTCGCGAACGCCTACCTTGCGATCGAGAACGACCTCGACATCGTGCCGGTTGTCAACAAGATCGACCTGCCGGCCGCCGATCCCGACGCGGTCGCCGCGGAGGTGGCCGACCTGATCGGCGGATCGGCCGAGAACGTGATCCGGATCTCGGCCAAGACCGGCTACGGCGTGGAGGCGGTGCTGCAATCCGTGGTGGACAACATCTCGCCGCCGCGCGGCGATCCCCAGGCGCCGCCGCGGGCGCTGATCTTCGACTCGTCCTACGACCAGTACCGCGGCGTGCTGGCGTTCGTGCGGATGGTGGACGGCTCGTTCCACAAGGGCGACGCCGTGCTGGCGATGGCGCAGGGCACCCGCTTCGATGTCGAGGAGCTGGGCTTCTTCTCGCCCGGCATGCATCCCGCCAAGCACCTCTCGGCGGGTGAGGTGGGCTACATCGTGACGGGTCTCAAGGACGTCTCGCAGCTTCGCGTGGGGGACACGCTGACGCTGTCCAAGGCGGGGGCGGCGGAGCCGCTGCCGGGCTACAAGGACGTCAAGCCGATGGTGTTCTCGGGCCTGTTTCCGACCGACTCCGACCAGTATCCGGAGCTGCGCGACGCGCTCGAGAAGCTGAAGCTGAACGATGCCGCGCTGTCGTACGAGCCCGAGGTGTCGCAGGCGCTCGGGTTCGGGTTTCGCTGCGGATTCCTCGGCTTGCTGCACATGGACATCGTGCGCGAGAGGCTGGAGCGCGAGTACGACCTCGACCTGCTGGTCACCGCGCCCAACGTCGCCTATCGGGTGCAGGACGTCAAGGAGGACTGGCACGAGGTGCACAACCCGGCCCAGATGCCGGCCTCCGGCGATGTGCTCAGCACCGAGGAGCCGTACGTGCGGGCGTCGATCATCGTGCCCAAGGAGTTCGTCGGACCGCTGATGGAGCTGAACCAGGAGCGCCGCGGCGAGTTCGGCCACATGGAGTACCTCAGCGAGCAGCGGGTGCAGCTGGTCTACGACCTGCCGCTGGCCGAGATCGTGCTCGACTACTTCGACCAGCTCAAGTCACGCAGCCGCGGCTACGCCTCGTTCGACTACGACATGCTCGGCTTCCGCGAGGGCAAGCTGGTCAAGGTGGACGTGCTGCTGGCCGGCGAGCAGGTCGACTCGCTGTCGCTCATCACCCACCGAGACAACGCGTACAAGCAGGGCAAGGCGCTGGTCGAGGCGCTCAAGGAGCGCATCCCGCGCCAGATGTTCGAGGTTGCGATCCAGGCCGCGATCGGCTCGCGCGTGATCGCCCGCGAGACGGTCAAGGCGCGCCGCAAGGACGTGCTGGCAAAGTGCTACGGCGGCGACATCACGCGCAAGCGCAAGCTGCTCGAGAAGCAGAAGAAGGGCAAGAAGCGGATGAAGCAGGTCGGCAACATCGAGATCCCACAGGAGGCCTTCCTGGCCGTGCTCGACATCAACCGCGACGGAGCCGGCGGTGGTTGACCACCTCTACCTGCACGTGCCCTTCTGCGCGCACCGCTGCGGCTACTGCGACTTCGTCACCGTGACCGGCAACGAGCACCTGCAGGAGCGCTACGTGGACGCGCTGATCACCGAGCTCGGGCAGCACCGGCTTGAACCCCCTACGACGATCTTCATCGGCGGAGGCACGCCGTCGCTGCTGCCCGACCGGCTGCTGGCACGGCTGCTGGCGACGCTGCCTGGCTGCGGCGAGCTGACGGTGGAGTGCAACCCCGAGACGATCACCCCGGACAAGGCTCGAGCTCTTGTCGAGGGTGGGGTGACGCGCGTCTCCCTGGGTGCGCAGAGCTTTCGCCCGCACCTGCTGGCGACGCTCGAGCGCCTGGCCGCGCCGGCTGCGATCCGCTCGGCGGTGGCGACGCTGCGGGCCGCGGGGATGACAAGCCTCAACCTCGACTTGATCTTTGGGGTTCCCGGCCAAAGCGGCGACGACCTGCGCGCCGACCTCGACGATGCACTCTCGCTGCAGCCGGACCACATCAGCTACTACGAGCTCGAGGCGAAGCCGGGCACGCGTTTCACGCACGCCCACGGTGCGGAGCTCGAGCGCCAGGCGGATGCCCTCGAGGATCACTACGAGACGGTTGTTGCCACGCTGCGTGCAGCCGGCTACCGCTGGTATGAGACGGCCAACTTCTGCCGTCCGGGGCACGAGGCGCGCCACAACCTCGGCTACTGGGAGGGGCGCGACTATCTCGGGCTGGGCGTCGGTGCGGTGTCAACGATCGGCCTCCAGCGGCGGCGAAACCGCCCCGGCCTGGTGCCCTACATCCGGGCGCTGGAGTCCGGTCAGGCACCGCCGTCGCAGGTCGAGCCGCTGACGGCCGAGGAGCGGGGCGAGGAGCGCGTGATGCTGGGGCTGCGGCTCGACCGGCCGCTGGCGCTGGCCGGGCTGGAGACCCTGCTCGACGCGGGCGAGCTGCAGCGTCTGCAGGCGGCCGGGATGCTTGCGATGGACGGAGACGAGATGTCGCTCAGCGAGCGGGGCAGGTTCATGGCCAACGACGTCGTCAGCTCGATCCTGCGATGAGCGGCCGGCCCCAGCACGACCTCACGCCCCGGCAGGCCCAGATCCTGACCCGGGTGGTGGCCGAGTACATCGCCACCGGACAGCCGGTCGGCTCGCGGCTGCTGGTCGAGAGCGGAGCGGTCGAGGCATCGGCGTCCACCGTCCGCTACGAGCTGGCCGAGCTGGAGACGCGCGGCCTGCTGGGACATCCCCACACCTCGGCCGGCCGGGTGCCGACCGATGCCGGCTACCGGATCTACGCGGCGGGCCTGTTGGAGCAGCCGCTGGGCGCCGCCACGCTGCCGGTCGACCTGTCAGGGGTCCGCAACGAAGTCGACGCGGCGCTTCATTCGACCACCGAGATGCTGTCGCAGGTGACATCGCTGCTGGCGGTCGTCTCGGCGCCGCCCCTGGAGACGGCCGAGATCCGCCACGTCGAGGTGCTGCTGCTCCAGCCCCGGGTGGTGATGGTGGTGGCGATCACCGCCACCGGCGGAGTGACGAAGCGGATCTTCCCGTTCGGTTCGGAGGTCGATCCGATGCTGGTGGAGTGGGCCGGCGCCTACCTCAACGAGCAGCTGGCGGGCGTCTCGCTGGGTGCCCGTGCCCTGCGCCAGCGGCTGTTCGACCCCGGGCTTTCGCAGCGCGAGGTGGCGTTCCTGGAGGCGATCGAGCCGGCCTTCACCGACCTGGTCGGCGGTGGCGAGCAGAGCCTCTACGTCGGCGGCGCTGCGCGGCTGATGGATGAGATGCGCTACGCCGACCTGACCGAGATCAACAGCCTGATGCACGCGCTCGAGGAGCGAGTCAGCCTGCTCGAGGTGCTGCGCGGAGCGCTCGACACCAACCGGCTCTACATCCGGATCGGCGCCGAGAACGAGATCCCGCACATGCGCAGCCTCTCGCTGGTGGCGGCCAACTACGGCCTGCCAGCGCGCAACCTCGGCACCGTCTCGCTGATCGGCCCGACGCGGATGGACTACGCCACCGCGATCCGTTCGGTGCGTGGCGCGGCGGCGCTGCTGTCGGAGTTCGTCGAGCAGGTGTACGAGTAACACCGAGGAGCGGTGCTGGAGGTGGTTAAAAGAGTCGCGCGTCGGAGTGGGGCTCCAGTCCACTCCGACGCGCTTTCGACTCCGACCCCCCGGCTGCGAGTTGGGCGGTGAGACCCCTGAGGACAAACTGCGAATCCTTCTCGGCGGCCCACCGGTTCAGGTTTCATGTCCTCGGCACCGTCTTCTCGCTGTGCCGTCTTTGCGTTGTAGCCTCACAATAGCGGCCGGGTGCTCGGTGGTCAAGTACCCACAAAGGGGTAAATCAAGTCGACTTTACGGCACTACTTGACTGGCCTAGTTTCGTTATAGATAAAGGAAAAACGCGCTACACTGAGAAAACCTTTCGGGAAGTCTGGTCAAGTAGCGTTTCATCCGCTACCGTGAGTGCATGGAGGACACTGTCAAGACGATCGAGACGCACGGGGTCGCCCGCACGGAACGCGCGCTGGGGGTCGGCGCGCGCGTACGGGCCGCACGTCTCGAAACCGGACTCACGCAGGGCGAGCTGGGGGGCTCGCGCTTCTCGAAGGAGTACGTGAGTCAGGTCGAGCTTGGCAAGACACGCCCGTCGCCGGCGGCGTTGGAATGGTTCGCGGAGCGCCTGGGGGTCGACAGGCTGGCGCTCGCGGGCGAGAACAGCGCCGCTGTTCGCGCGGCGTGTGAGGCAGCGGTCGCCCGCGCGGAGGCTGAGATCGAGACGCACCGGTACGCCGAGGCGCTCTCCGAGCTCGAGTCCGCGCGGGGCGCGCTGCGCTCCGGGAGCGACGACCGGCTGGCGCTGCGGCTGCGTCTGGCCCGCGGCTGGGCGCTGCAGCACCTCGGCCGGATGGAGGAGTCGCTGACCGAGCTTGGGGAGGCTCGGCAGGCGGCGGAGCAGATGGGGGCGATCGACGGGGTGGCGCTGGCGCTCTACCGCAGCGGAGTGGTGCGGTACAAGATGGGCAGCCTCGCCACCGCCGCGTCACTGCTCGACGCAGCGCTGGCGGCGAGCGAGTCCACCCGCGAGCCGTCCGATGCGCTGCGGGCGCGGGTGTTCAACGCGCGGGCCAAGATCCGCCGCCGCCAGAAGGATTTCACCGCCGCCGCCGAGGACGTGCAGCAGGCGCTCGAGCTCGCACACGGCCTGAACGACGACCGCGTGCTGGCCGAGACCTACCTGGACGCCTCGCTGGTCGCCGAGCGTCGTAATGAGTACACCCTGGCACGCGAGCACGCCGAGCATTCCAAGGCGCTGTTCGAGCGGGTGGCGGATCACGAGTACGTCGGAAAGCTGCTGAACAACCTCGGCCAGCTGCGCGCGATCACCGGAAAGCCTGCGGAGGCGGTACCGCTTCTGCAGGAGTCGTTTCGGATCGCGGTCGAGCAGGACAACCGCGTGGATGCGGCCTTTGCGGCCTCGTCGCTGGCATCGGCACGGATGCACAGCGGCGATCTGGAAGGTGCGATCGAAAGTGGATATCGCGCGATCGAGCTATTGAGCGGACGGCTGGAATACCGAGAAGAAGAAGGTAACGCTCGAATCGTGATCGGCCGGGCCGCTCTTGGCCTCGGTCGCATCGACGAGGCTGAGACCTCGTTCAAGGCCGCGATGGATTGCTTCACTGCGGTTGAGACGGTGAGTCATCTCGCCGGCGCCTGGGTGGCGCTGGGCGATGTGGCCGCTCGAAGAGGTGACGAGGGTAGGGCAGCGGAGTTGTACCGGCAGGCCGCGGAGGCACTGCAAGACGTCCGCTGGTAGGGGATCGAGGGCAGGAGGTAGGAATGAAGTATCTGATGAAGCGTCCGTCGCTGTTCGTGTGGGCAGTCGCGCTGGCGATGTTCTTCGCCCGCGCAGGCGGCCACCACGGAGGCCACGGCTTCCACCAGTGGTGAACTGAGGCACGCGAGGGTGGGGGATCGCCGACGGCGGTTCCCCACCCCGCGACCTTGCTTACGAGGTTGCGCAACCGTGTCGGCAGTCGCAGAGGGGTGCTACCCCTCTCCCCGCAGCGCCCCGCCGTGGCAGCGGATGGCGCAGGGCATTTGACGGCCGGCGTGCGAGGGGCCCGTCCCCGTTCGGGTGCGGGCCCCTCGATGCATGCTGATTCGTAGACTACGGGCGTGGCGAAGCGCGACTACTACGAGGTGCTGGGCGTCGAGCGGGGAGCGGACGACTCGTCGGTCAAGAAGGCGTTTCGCAGGCTCGCCCGCGAGCTGCACCCGGACGTCAATCCCGACCCGGAGGCCGCCGAACGCTTTCGCGAGGCGGCCGAGGCGTACGAGGTGCTGTCCGACGAGCGGACCCGTGCCCGCTACGACCGCTTCGGCCATGCCGGAGTTGACGGCGCATCGCTGCACACCGACCAGTTCATGGACTTCGGCTCCCTCTCCGACCTGCTGGGCGCGTTCTTCGGCGACGATCTGTTTGGCGGCGGCGGCGGCGGCGGCGGGGCGCGGCGGCGGCCGCAGCGCGGCGGCGACCTGGCGGTGACCGTCGATCTCGAGTTCGCCGAGGCCGCCTTCGGGGTGACCCGCACCATCGAGCTGGAGGTGGTCGGCACCTGTGACGTCTGCCAGGGAAGCGGCGCCGAGCCCGGCACCGAGCCGGAGCGGTGCGACACCTGCGGCGGCCAGGGCCGCGTGCAGCGGGTGCAGCAGACCGCCCTCGGCCAGTTCGTCCAGACCACCGACTGCCCGACCTGTGGCGGGCGCGGCGTGATCATCGCCTCGCCCTGCCACGCCTGCCGGGGACGCGGCAGGCGTCCGTCGAAGCGCAGCGTCGAGGTCAAGATCCCGGCCGGCATCATGGAGGGTCAGCGGCTGCAGATGCGCGGCGCGGGTCACGAGGGCGAACCGGGCGCGGGCTCCGGCGACCTCTACGTGGGCGTGCGGGTGGCATCCGATCCGCGGTTCGAGCGCGACGGCAACGACACCGTCGCGGTGCTCCCGCTGCCCTTCACCCGGGCCGCGCTTGGTACCACCGTCACCATCGAGACGCTGGACGGGCCGGAGCAGGTGGAGCTCAAGCCGGGCACCCAGCCGGGAGATGTGGTGGTGCTGCGCGGAAAGGGCGTGCCGGTGCTGAACGGCCGCGGCCGTGGCGACCACCGGCTGCACGTTGATGTGATGCTTCCCCAGCGGCTGTCCGACGAGCAGCGGCGGCTGCTGGCCGAGTTCGAGGCCAGCGTCGGCGACGACACCTACCAGCCGGACGAGTCACTGCTGGGGCGGATCCGCTCCGCGTTCTCCTAGATGGTTGAATGATCTGATGCGGCGCTACTCGCTGCGCGTCCCGGCGCGGGAGGCCGATCTGGCCCTCGTCCGCATGCTGGGATGGTTTCCGGCCGGCGTCGAGCAGCAGGACGACGGCGACCAGGTGGTGATCTCGGGATACGCCGAGTCT
>JAWVDZ010000192.1:0-2803 GCA_033856955.1 Gaiellales bacterium | reverse complement strand
GTGGCAGCGCCGAGCTGGCGGGTCATCGTGGGAGGTGCCGCCCTGAGCTGGGGTCTGGCCGCGGTGGTTGCCTGGGTGGGCTTCCTGCGGACTCCGATCCATGCATGATTCAGCCGTGGAGCTGCCGCGCATCACGACGGTCGACACGCTTGCCTCGGCGCTGCGCGAGCGCATCCTGGGCGGCGAGCTCGAACCCGGTGACCGGCTGATCGAACGCGACCTGGTCGAGTCCTATGACGTGTCGCGCGGGACGGTCCGTGCTGCGCTTCAGGAGCTCGAGCACGACGGGCTGGTCACGGTGGCCACCCACCGCGGCGCGTTTGTCCGCCAGCTCGACAAGCAGGGGCTGCGTGAGCTGTTCGAGCTGCGCACCGCGCTCGAGCTCGAGGCTGCCCATCGCACACTGCAGGCGAACGGAGGCAAGCTGCCGCCCGAGGTGCACGCGGCGGTCGAGCGCCTGGCCACCGCCTGCGAGCGCAAGCGGCCGTCGTGGCAGCGCATCTCGGAGGCGCATCGCGACGTCCACGAGTCGATCGTGGAGGCGGCGAACAGCCCGCGGATCGCAGCGGCATACCGCCAGCTGACGCAGGAGATGAACCTGTTCCTTCTGTCGCTCCTGCCGGTGTGGACGCCGGAGGAGATGGCCGAGCACCACCGCAGGCTGGCGCGCGAGCTCGAGAGCGAAGGTCCGCCGGCGCTGCGCCGCCATCTGGACGAGGGCGAGGCCGCCGTGGTGGCGGGCCTCCCGGGCTAGCGCCCGCCTAGCAGCCGAACGCGCGCAGCTTCCGGCGGTACGTCTGCATCGAGGCGTGCTGCATGTCGCCATGGGTCTGGGTGCGCAGGCGGGCGACGTTCTCGTGGTGGTAGGGCGAGGAGAGCGACTCGTTGTGGCCGATCACGTTGCTCAGGCGGATGCCGTAGCGGCACTTGAGCCACGCGGTCAGCCGCAGTGACGCCTGAAGCTGGCGGTTGTCGCCGAGCACGTCCGAGTCCTTGAAGCCGGCGTGCTCGATCCCGATGGCCGTGTAGTTGAGCCCGACCGTGTGGCGGCACATGATCCGCACCGATACGAGCTGATAGACGGTCCCGTCGCGGTCGACCACGAAGTGCGAGCAGACACCGGGGAGCTCGTGCAGCTCGGGGTCCGGCCGGTCCGGCACGAAGGCGTTCCGGGTGGCGGCGGCGCTCGAGGCCACGGCCACGTGCTCGACGATCACGCGCGGCTTCGTCAGGCGGTACGAGTTGATGCCGTAGTGACGCCGGGCGTACGCGCTCATCTCAGCCTTGCGCTGCTGCGGGAAGGGGATGCGCCACTCGTGAATCGCGGGCGGCGAGAACGCCAGCAGGGCTGCGAGCAGGGCGGTCATGCGACCTCAGTAGACGTCGATGCCGTGACGCGTGAGGCCGAAGTAGTGCGTCTGGTCGTTCTTGTCGCCGGTATGGAGAAACCATGAGAGCGCTACGCCGGCGGTCTTGTCCGGGTTCGGATCGGGGTTCGCCTCAACCTTGAAGTCGGCCACGTACGAGTCGTGCGCGAACGGGTAAGGCATCTTGAGCCGCTGCAGGATGCGCGGTGACTTGGCCGAGCCGATGTACTCGTTCATGTAGAGCGGGACGATGCCCTTCTGCGCTCCCGCTCTGGCCCGGGTCGACAGAACGAGGCGGTAGTAGACGCCGTGCACGGTGGTCTCGGCCGCGCGGATCACCTTGTCTCCGGGGGTTGGCGGCGGCGCGCTGTTGACGACGGTCGACTGCCCGCCCGCTGGGAGCTTTGACGAGCTGGAGCTCGTGCTGGTGTCGGACGCGCCGGTTCCGCCGCCGGTCACGAGCGCGAGGACAATGCCGCCCAGGACGAGTGCCGCCGCTCCGATCGCCCACGGCTTGAGGTTGCGCGGCTGCGCGGGATGCTGGCCGGCGGCGGCAGGCGGTGCTCCCGGCGCGGGCGCTCCGCCCGCCGGCAACACCGTCGCGGCGGTTGCGATGTCGGGCGCCGCCTCGCCGCGCGCCACGCTCCGCTCGGGCTCGGCGAGCGAGCGGTGCTCGGCCGCGGCGAGCGCAGCGCGGCCCAGATCCCCGGCCGACAGGTAGCGGTCCCCCGGCGACTTCGCCATGCCGCGCGCAACCACCTCGTCGAGTTCGGGCGGCAGGCCCGGCACATAGGCAGAGGGCGCCGGCGGTGCGTCGTTCACGTGGGCGAACAGCTTGGCCATCTCGCTCGGCTTGTCGTAGGGCACGCGGCCGGTCAGCAGGTGGAACAGCACGCAGCCGAGTGAGTAGACGTCCGTGCGCGCATCGACCGCGCCGCCCTCGACCTGCTCGGGCGCCACGTAGTCGACCGTGCCGACCATCTGCCCGGTCTTGGTCATTGCGCTGCCCGAGGCGGCGCGCTTGGTCAGTCCGAAGTCGGTCAGGTAGACGTGGTCGTCGGAGGTGACGAGCGCGTTCGCCGGCTTCACGTCGCGGTGAACGAGGCCGGCGTTGTGGGCGGCGTCGAGTGCGGCAGCGATCTGGGCGACGAAGCGGGTGGCGCGCAGCGGCTCCAGCCGGGTCTCGCGCTTCAGCAGGCTGCCCAGGTCTGTGCCCTCGACGAAGCGCATCGCCAGGAACAGCACGCCGTCGTGCTCGCCGGCCTCGTACACGGGGATCACGTTCGGATGCTCGATCGACGCAGCCAGCCTGGACTCGCGTTTGAACCGCTCCCGGAACTCGTCGTCCTCGGCGAACGCCGGGGTGATGACCTTCAGTCCGACCATGCGGTCGAGCGTCAGCTGGGTGGCGCGGTACACCACGCCCATGCCGCCCT
>JAWVDZ010000191.1:0-2743 GCA_033856955.1 Gaiellales bacterium | reverse complement strand
CAAAGCTTCGTCGACGACTGACAGGGAGTCATGCGGTGGCGCTGTTCATGTTCGGGATCGCGCTCGGCGGATCGGCCGTCTGGTACTACCTCTCGACGCGGCCACCCGGGGGCTAGCCCAGCCCGGCCACGCGCTTCCCGTTCGACACCGCGCGCAGATCCACTACCCGGTCGATCAGCCCATACTCCTTCGCCTGCTCGGAATCCATGAAGTTGTCGCGCTGCGTGTCCTCGTGGATGCGCTCGGGGGTGTGCCCGGTGTCGGCGGCCAGCATCTCCTCCATCCGCCGCTGCAGCGCCAGGATCTCGCGCGCCCGGATCTCGACGTCGGTGGCCTGGCCCTCGAACCCTGACGTGTGGCCCTGGTGGATCATGATCTTCGAGTTCGGGAGGGCGATCCGCTTGCCCTTCGCACCGCCTGCCAGCAGGATCGCGCCCATCGACATCGCCATGCCAAAGCAGATCGTCTGCACATCCGAGCGCACGTAGCGCATCGTGTCGTAGATCGCCATGCCGGCGTACACGTCACCACCCGGCGAGTTGATGTAGAGGCTGATGTCCTTGTCGGGATCATCCGACTCGAGGTGGATCAGCTGGGCGACGATCAGGTTCGCGACCTCCGAGGTGACGGGCGTGCCGAGGAAGATGATGCGGTCGTTGAGCAGCCGAGAGTAGATGTCGAACGAGCGCTCGCCGTGGCCGGTCTGCTCGATCACCATCGGGATGACGGGGGACATCGCGGGCCTCCTGTATAGTGCAACTAATGAGTTGCGCATGCTAGCGTGACCGCCGCGTATTCGCAACCGTCAGGTTGCGTATTTGAGGAGGGGCGATGTCCGACGACACATCGGTTGAACGCGAGATCACCATCCCCATCGATCCGGAGCGGGCGTGGCGCCTGGTGACCGAGCCCGAGCACCTGGAACAGTGGTTCGCGGAGCGGGTCGAGATCGACCCCACTCCCGGCGCACCGGTGCGGGTGGTCGGCGGCGACGGCGGCGAGCGCCACGGTGTCGTGGAGGAGGTGGACGCCCCGCGGCGGCTTCGCTTCACCTGGTATGCGCCGCCGGACGGACCGCCCTCGACGGTCGAGATCGAGGTCACACGGGAGCGGGACGGCTCGCGCATCTCCGTCGTCGAGCGCGAGCTGATCATGATCGACGCGGTGGCGGGAGTCGCCGCCGAGCACCGGCGCGAGCCACTTGCGCTGGCGGCGTGAGCGACGCCGTCGGAGCGACCTTCGCGGCGCTGGCCGACCCCAGCCGCCGTCGCATGCTGGGGCTGCTCGGCGCGAGCGGCGCGACCGCCACCGAGCTTGCCCGCGAGCTGCCGATCAGCCGCCAGGCGGTCACGAAGCATCTCTCGCAGCTGGCGGCGGCCGGGCTGGTCGCCTCACGTCGTGAGGGCCGCGAGACGCGCTACACGGTGACACCCGAGCCGCTCGAGCAGGCGGTGGCATGGATCGTCCAGGCCGGCGGCGAATGGGACGACCGGCTTGCGCGCCTGAGCACGTACGTGGCCGGCGACCGCGGCCGGTAACAGTATTCTCCGCCGGAATGTCCGCGATCCGCCAAGCCACGCCGCTGCTGTCGGCGACCGAGGCCTCCGAGGTCGGGCTCGACCGCGACCGCCTGCTGCGGATCTTCCGCGACATGCTCGCCACCCGCGCGATCGAGGAGCGCGGCAACCTGCTGTTCAAAGCCGGCCGGCTGCCGGGCAGCTACTACACCGGCCGCGGCAATGAGGGCGCGTCAGTAGGCGTCGCCAGCGCGATGGGCGAGGACGACATCGCGTCGCCGCTGCACCGCAACATGGGGGTGCATGTGGTGCGCGGCGTGCAGCCGGCCGCCGTCTTCTGCCAGTTCATGGGGCGAGAGGGCGGCGCCACCCACGGCCGTGACTCGAACCTGCGCAGCAACGACTTCTCGGCCGGCCGCGGCCTGCTGGCCGGCGTCAGCCACCTGCCCGCGATGATCCCGGTCATCACCGGCATCGCGCTCGCGTTCCAGCTGCGCAAGGAGCCACGCGTGGCGATCGGCTGGTGTGGCGACGGCGCCTCGGCACGCGGCGACATGCACGAGGCCATGAACCTGGCCGGTGTCCGCGGCCTGCCCATCGTTTACATCATCGACAACAACCGCTACGCCTACTCGACGCCGAATAACCTCACGTTCGCCTGCGAGCACCTGGCCGACCGCGGCCCCGCCTACGGCTTCGAGGGCATCGTCATCGACGGCACCGACGTGCTGACCGTCTACCGCGAGGCGTCGCGTGCGATCGAGAAGGCCCGCGAGGGCGGTGGGCCGACGCTGCTCGAGCTCGTCACGCTGCGCATGGAGGGACACGCCGTGCACGACGACGCCGCCTACGTGCCCAAGGCGCTGATGGAGGAGTACCTGGCCAAGGATCCCGTCGAGCGCTACCGGGCGTGGCTCCAGATCAATCACGATCTCAGCGAGGACGAGCAGGCTGCGATCGAGAGCGAAGTGCGCCAGGCGGTCGAGCAGGGCGTGCTGGAGGCGGAGGCCAGTCCGCTGCCCGATCCCGACACAGTGCTCGACGGCGTCTACGCGGTATCCTCCGAGGGATGAGCGAATTCCCGTTCGGCATGTTCGGAGGCGGCGACCCGGAGGAGATCCAGCGCCAGCTGGCGGGCTTCATGGAGCAGGCGCAGCAGCAGCAGAAGGTGGCGTTCGCCGACCAGGCGATCAACCTCGCCGTCAGCATGACCGTGGCCGCGATCG
>JAWVDZ010000190.1:0-7161 GCA_033856955.1 Gaiellales bacterium | reverse complement strand
CGTCGTCCAACCCGATCCGAACGGCGGCTTCTCGAAGCTGCTCGACCCCAGCTGTCCCCGGCTGGTGGTGATGCCGATCGTCGTCAACAACAACACCGGCCTCAGCAATTGGCCGAACGGATCCGGCACCGACGTGCGGATCGTGGCCTTTGCGCTCGTCTATATCGTGGATTGGAACACGCCCTCCCCGGGTCAGGTGAACGCGATCATGATCCAGACCTACGCCGAGTATCCCGGTGGTGTGCTGGGCGGCGTGGACAGCGGCTCGGGCACGCAGCACGTCAAGCTGATCGACTGATGCTGCCTACACCTCGATCGGCACCTGGGCAGGCGCCTCGCTCGGCTGGTGCGCGGCAACCGGCGCATGCCTGAGCCCGAAGAACGCGGTCATCGAGGCCAGGAAGGCCAGGCAGGCACCCACCAGCATCGCGCCCTGAACACCGTGGACGAACACCTGCAGCGCCTGTGATTGGAGCGCTGACGCGACGTGCTCCGATGCGCCACCCTTGATCGCGGCATCGTGGATCTTCTGTCCCTGGCCGCCGGTCACCAGCGGCACCAGGTTGGCGGGTCCGCTCCACGAACTGCCGACGCGGGTGGCAACCACGGCTCCCAGCACGGCCACGCCGAGCGCGCCTCCCACCTGCCGTGACGAGTTGATGACTCCAGAGGCAACACCTGCCTTGGCCTGCTCGACAGCGGCCATGCCGGCCGCCGACACCGCCGGCATCGTCATGGCGATGCCTGCGCCGGCAACGATGTAGGCAGGCCAGATCATGTTGTAGGAGGTGTGCACCTCGAGCCGTGACAGCACCAGCAGCCCGGCCGTCATCATCAGCATGCCCACCGTCATCTGGTAGCGAGGGCCGATCTTGCCGCTCAGGCGGCCGGCCAGCGGCGCCACGAAGATCACCATCATCGTCATCGGCAGCGAGCGCACGCCGGCCTCCAGCGCGGAGTAGCCGAGCACGTTCTGGAAGTACAGCGTGACGAAGTAGAAGATGCCGAACATCGAGAAGCCGACCAGCGACACGACCACGCTCGACGCCGAGAACACGCGGTTCTGGAAGAAGCGCAGCGGCAGCATCGGCTCCGCCGTGCGGGCCTCGCGGGCGACGAAGGCAGCAACGAGCAGCACGAACCCGCCCAGGAAGCCGATCGTGTAGAGCGACGTCCACGAGTGGCTGCCGGTCTTGATCAGGCCCCAGGTCAGCGAGAACAGCGCGGCGGTGATGAGGGCAACGCCGATCACGTCGAGGGCACGCGTGGTGTCGTCCCTCGACTCGGAGACCGCCCACAGCGTGACGCCGGCAGCCACCACGCCGATCGGGACGTTGATCCAGAACACGGCCGACCACGAGACGTTCTCGACCAGGAAGCCGCCCAGCAGCGGGCCGATCGCCAGGCCGAGGCCGGAGATCCCGGCCCAGATGCCGATCGCGGTCGGCAGCTGCTTACGCGGGAAGGCCGAGACGAGGATCGAGAGCGACAGCGGATTCAGCAGCGCGCCGCCGACGCCCTGCAGCGAGCGCGCGGCGATCAGCTGGGTGTCGGTGGTGGCGAGAGCGCAGGCCGCGGAGGCCATCGTGAAGATGGCGAGCCCGACCAGGAAGATGCGTCTGCGGCCGAAGCGGTCACCGAGCTTGCCGCCGAGCAGGATCAGCGCGGCGAACGTCAGGATGTAGGCGTTCACCGTCCACTCGAGGTTCTCGGGATTGCTGATGTTGAGCGAGCGCTGGATCGACGGCAGGGCGACGTTCACGACCGTGTTGTCGAGCATGATCATGAACAGCGCGAAACACATCGCAAACAGCGTCCACCACTTGTGGTTGGGATGGTCCTTGGTCATCGGTCCGCATCTCCATCTGTCGGATCACGCAGCAGCGTGAGGAGGGTCTGAGGGATCTTGGGCAGCTCGGATGCGACCTCCTGGCCCTCGAGGGCCAGCCGGAAGCCGCCGACGAGGACGAATCCCAGCCACAGCCACCCGATCTGGTCGGCGTCCACGTCGGTTCGGGCGAGGCCGCGCTCCTGCATGCTGGCAACCGCCGCCACCACTCGCTTACGCATCTCGGACACGCTGCGCTCGAGCGCGGAGCGGATCTCGGGATCGTCGGTGAGGGTGATCGCGAGCATCCGGAGGCGCGACACCTCGATCATCAGGTCGTCGTGGGCGAGCTTTCCGACCATGGCCGCGATCCCCTCCAGCTCGCTGTCGCACTGTTCGAGCATGGAGTGGATGCGCGCCTTGAGCTGGGTCGTCGCATCGTCCAGCACGGCGGCGAACAGCGCCTGCTTGGAGGCGAAGTGCTTGTAGAGCATCGGCTCGGAACAGCCGGCCCGGCGGGCGATCTCGGACGTGCCGGCGCCATGGAAGCCGTGCCGGGCGAAGACCGCACGGGCAGCGTCCAGGATCAGCTGCCGGCGTACATCGGAGGTGAGGCGCTGGCGAGGTTCGACGACCATCACGGCAGGTTAGTGAATACTCACTATCCTGTCAAACCGGGGTATCGATTTCATCCGCGGCCCCGGTAAAGAAAAACACCCCGGGGGCGGAATGCTCGGACGGACAACTTACTCTGGACCTAACTATCAGTCCCAAGCGATAGGTCCACCTCTTGGGGTGCCGCCACCGTTTCGCTTCTCGTCTAGCTCGGTCTTCGGCTACATCCCGAGAGCTTTCCTGATTCGATCCAACAAAGAGAGTTGAGGCGGGCCAGTTGGCTCGCGTGTCAGGCGTGGCGGCTCCGTGGGTGCTGGATCGCCTATCGGCTCATCTGGCCGTGGTGGCGTGGTGCCGCCTGGATGGACGTTGCGAGGGTCGTCCTCTGTCATCTCACGCTCCTCTGATCGGAGGCTGAGACGCGAGCATAGTCGCCCTTACGCTGGAGCTTCCCCGTTCCGCTTTTCGTCTAGCTCCTGCTTGCTGAACTCTAGTAGCTTGCGGGCTAGTGGGTTTGCAGAGCAGTTGTCGGCGGACAGTCTTTGCCGGTATTAAGGGGCAAAACAGGCCGGGCGCACAGGTTGGCCGAAAGCTGCAGGTGATCGTCAGCGCAGTCTTGAGATCGCTCAGCCGACTGTGGTCGCCGGATTTCCGGCGGGTGAGCCATTTTCCGGCGGGTGGGTCATCGATATCAGTCGCCAAACCGGAACGAAACAGCGCCCGCCGCTCCGGCCCAGACGGCCAAAAGGCGTATGCTCGTCCCTGAAGCCCCGACAAAGGAGCACAGTATGCGAGACGACGACGACATGGATCCCGGCAGCAGCGGTCCGGATTCACCCTCCAGTCGGCCACCCGATCCGGCGTTCAGCGATCCCGCACCCGCATCCGCGGATCCCTCACCCCCGCCGCCCCCGCCCCCGACTCCCGATCCCGCCCCGGCCGCGCAGTCGCTGTGGGATCGAATCAAGGCGGCCATCGGGCTCTGACCGAGCGTCGCCCGGCCGCCGGGCGATCAGAGTCCGAACGCGCCCCGCATGCTCGCCGACGTTGCCGCGCGTCCGAGGAACGTCGGCATCCCCAGCAGCGCCTCGGTCGTGCGAAGCAGCGAGTAGTGCGAGAACAGCGCACCCGACCGGGTGCCGGCGGGTGTTGTGGCCGACAGCACCAGCGCCGGCACGTGACAGCTCGGGTTGGCGAGATGGGCGAGGCAGTCGACCGACCCGGTGTAGCCCGCGCCCTCTCCCTCATCCCAGGTCAGCAGCACGACCGTGTGTCCCAGCCGGTAGTCGGCTGTCGCCGCGATGCGGGGGATCCACTTCGACAGCCACACGTCACCGGTCGCGACCGGGCAGTCGTGCATGTCGTTGCACATGTCGGGCACGACCATCGTGAAGGCGGGCAGCCAGCCGTTGGCGAGCGCCGTCGCGAAGCGGCCGCCGGGTGCTGAGCCCATCGGCACGTCCCAGCGGGCGCAGTCGGCGGCCAGCTTGGGGAAGTAGGTGGGCGGGTTGTGACGCTTGACGTAGCGGCTGGTGCCGGTCGACGAGCAGTTGGAGGGCATCGACTCGGCAAACACCTTCCAACCGCCCCCGTTGCGCCGAAGCTGGCCGAACAGGTTGCTGGCGGACGTCGTACAGGTCGTGCAGTCCGAGCTGATCCCGCCGGTCGAGCCGGCCACCATCGCGATGTAGTTCGGCAGCGACGGATGCGTGATCGCGTGGTAGTTGGTGGCCAGTCCGCAGCGCCGCTTGAGGGTGCCGTTCAGGTAGGGCGCGCGGGCGGCGGCGGCCGAACCGGCCGGGCCGATCAGCTCGCCGTAGCTGTGGTTCTCCATCACGATCACGATCACGCGGGTGACGGCCGAGGGCTGGCCGGACAGCCCTCCGCACAGCGGCTGCGCCGCGTGGGCAACGACGCGCGGCGGATCCGGTCGGGCATCGGCGCCGGCCGCCGTCGCCAGGACGGCGAGCCCAACCAGCAGCCGGATGGGGAGCGTTCGTCTCATCTCCCGGGAGATCGACAGCGAGGGCGCCGAAGATGAGTGATCCTATCCCGGCCGGGACGCTCGCTACCGTTGCCCAATGGGCGATCGACCGCCGCCTGACGACGACAACCTGATTCTCGACGAGGTGACCGACCAGCTGGCCACCACGTTCCGGCTGCTGAGCGGCGATCCCGATCAGGCCGCCGAGCGCGCGTTTGCCGAGATCGGCGTCGACAACCGAGCCGAGGCCGCACTGCTGAGCGAGATCGCGGCCGCCGGTCCGCTCGCCCATGGCGACCGCTTCGAGCAGAGCCATCGCCTCGCGATGCGGGCGCTGGAGGTGCTCGACCGCGACGGCTGGAAGCACCCCAAGGTGCGCCGGCTGGGGCCACTGTCCGGGGCCGCCGAGTTCGCGGTCGAGTTCGTCGCCCGCACGATCGTGCGCGGCTACGTGGCCGACAGCGTCCGCGCCCTCGCCCGCCTGTACGCGCGACGCGAGAGCCAGTCGCTGCCTGGCAGCACCGATCGGCACATGCTCGCTCGTGCCCGGATCCAGACCGACCGGCTGGCGCTTGGCTACCGGGGAGGGAACTTCCCGCTGCCGACCGTGCTGATCGGCGGCGCCGCGGTGCCGGTGCTGGCATCGGTGGCACGCCGGTTCGGCGCGTTGAAAGGCGCCGGGCCGCTTCCGATCATCGCCGGGGGCCTGCTGCTGGCACTCGTGTTCGCAGCCCTGGCGTGGGTGCTGCTGCAGGGCGCAGGGCTCGCACACCGGCGGATCAAGGTCGCCCTGAGACCGTCGCTGGCGGCGCTCTACGAGACGATCGGGCACTGCGGCGATCCGCCGCAGGACGAAAGCGCGACGATCGCCATCGCCGCGATCGCCCTCACCGCTCTGGCCTGGTTCGTGCTGCCGGTCGCGATCGCGGTGATCGCAACACTGGTTTGACACTAATGCCACGGCGTGGTGCAACCGATATATCCCGCATGTCGCCGCTGTCGACGGTGGACGCCGTGTCCCTTCTGTTCAACTCCCCGGACGTCGAGCTCGAGCTCGCCGGTGGCGGAGTGCTGCGCGTGCACCCGATACTGGTCGAGGGTGAGAGCGTGACGGCAACCGCCCCGCGGCTCTCGGTCGCCACCGGCATGTTTCTGACCGGGCGCGTGGTCGGCCCGGACGGCCGGCCATGGGAGCTGACGATCCACGTCGACGACGCCTCCTACCACACGCCCGACCTGGCGATGCTGCGGTTGCACCCGACCGCGGTCGGCGTGGACGACAGCCGCCGCGCCGCCGAGCGCGTGCCGATCGGCGGAGTGGCGTGGCTGGAGGCGGTCAACTGCCAGGACGTGGTCGATCGCGATCGCGTGGACGGCACGCTCGAGGATCTCTCCCGCACTGGCGTCGCATTCACCACCGCCCGCGTGCTGCGGGTCGGCGACAGGCTGCTGTTCCACGGCCGCTTCTTCGCCGACTCGATCAGCGGCGAGGTGCGGGTGGCATCGGTGCGGCCGGCCGCCGCGCCCGGCCAGACGGTGGTCGGCTGCCGCTTCCTGGACATCGACGAGGGGAGCGTGCACAAGATCGACCGGATCCTGAACGGCGGCCGCGAGCCCGAGTCGCGATCCGCCGGCCTCGACGTCTCGTCCCTGCGCGGCCTGGCCGCCGGTGCGGAGCACGACGACGAGCCGCCCAGCTCGAGCTGGCTCGGCCGGCTCAAGCGCCGCGAGCCTTAGCTCGGCGCGTAGGGCTCGCCCGGCACGCCGCCGATGCAGATGATGGCGGTGCCGTCCTCCAGCGCGACCGCCTCCCGCGATACCTCGTGCGTGACGTGCAGCAGGCCGCCGGCGGCGACCTCGACCGGCTCGCCGTCACAGCTGAAGCGGGCACGGCCGGAGGTGACGATGTACAGCTCCTCCTGGCCGCCGAACTCGGTCTCGCTGTGCGGCACGATCAGCTCGCGGCCGGCGTCCGCCTGGTAGGCGTTGACGCCGAAGCCGGTGATGCCGAGGTGATCGCCGATCGAGTGCCATCCTTCCCCGTAGTCGGCCGAGCGCGCCCACTCGTTCCAGAAGTCGGGAGCGGCCGTGCTGGGAACGTCGTCCAGCCGCTCCAACCGCCAGCCCATCAGCGCTCCACCTGCGAGCCGCCCGTGATCACGTCGCGGCCGTCCGGGTACCTCACCCAGGCCTTGTGGGTGCCGTCGTAGTCCGGCGCCCACAGGATCAGCGTGGCCGGCTCGCCCCGTACCAGGCAGGCGGCCTCGCCCTCGCCGTCGAGGCCGCGCCAGATCCGGATGAACGGGTTCGTCTCCCACTCATCGCCGATCGTCGTCGGCAAGGTGTGGCCGGGGTGGACGCGGACCGAGTGATCGAGCGTCATCAGCCGCTCCATCACCGAGTGCTTGATGTTGCGGAAGCCGTCCGGCCCGCCGCCGGAGGTGCCGCCCAGCGTTCCCTTGAACAGCACATCCGCGGTGAAGACGTCGCTGCCGTTGACCAGCAGCGCGACGTGGTCGTTGCAGTGCCCGGGCGTGTAGATCGCCTGGATCCGCAGGTCCCCGGACGTCACCTCCGAGCCGTCGCCGAGATCGGGCCAGCGAAGCAGCGGCACCCCGAACCGTTCGGCCATCTCCTCGACGCCGACCACGTGGTCGCCGTGCCCGTGCGTGATCAGCTGGTGAGTGATCGTGATCCGGTCGCGCTCCACGCGGTCGAGCAGCGGCGCCGAGTC